>NZ_JBMDKC010000068.1:0-31550 GCF_057809515.1 Bacillus sp. FG16 | reverse complement strand
AAATGTACATGATTATTCAAGTGTTAATGTGTACATTTAAACTAGCATTTATACTACCCCAGAGTTTGCATCAAATAATAAAAAAATACGGTTTGTAAAACTAAAAATACAACAAGCTACAACCGGCATGAAATGGATTAAGATATTTAGAAATTTAAAAGATAATTTTCATATAGGTGGAGAGGTGGATTTAGACCATATTCTCCAATATCCGAAAGATTATATTGTAGGGGCAAATAAAAGAGTGTTATTTCCATACAATGAGAGAATATATAAAGTTCCAGGCACTAAAATAGAACCGGGTATAAAAGTAAAGGAAAGAGAGTATTTGTTTAAAGAATTCCAGCGCAAATTCTCTTATTTCACAATACTTCCAGAATGTAAAAAGGTAGCAACAAATAACGAAAATGAATTATTTCCTTTATTTGCACCAAAAGGATTAGAGACATTAACATTAGAAGTTTGGTCTGAAAATATAGCACTTGACATAGAACAAGCATTACTTGATAGCGAAGTTGTTTTGGCTAAAATTGGTGAAAATTCTTATGTATTGAATACAGATTTTCCAGTGTTATTAAAGATTGTGAGATACAATATTGAAAAGGTGTTACAAAATCCATATAAAATGCAATATTGCCAAAAATACAAAACAAATCTTGTAGATGATGTTACGAAAGCTGTCTATGCTACCGCGGGTGAGCGTAGTGATGCGACATTAGCATTAATCGCAATGAAAAATTGTGATGGACGCGAAAAAATTGATCCAAAACAAATCATTAGAGAGGGATTTGCACGAACAAACCGTATTTCAACATTTATTAATTTATTTATAGGCCAAAGTGTATCACGTAACACAATTGTAAATAGTGTTTTTAGTTTATTAGAACAAAAAGGATTTTTGAAGCGTGGTTGGAATAAGATAAATTTACCTTGTACATATGTTAATTTATCAATTGAACGAATATCGAAATTTGATTTCTTACCCATTTTTTCAAAAATAAAAGGAAAAGAAATTTTATATAAATTATATGGGAATACAGAGTGGCAAACGATTGATTACGTATTATTAAATATAAATAAACATAATGCATTTTTACCACAACCATCAAAGAGAAATGATATGGGGGCTCTTTTTAAACAATATGTTTTCGAAACATTAATGGAAATCGTACAATATGCAAAAGAACAAAATGAACAAGTTTACTTCATTGTAGATGCGAATTTGAGAAAATATTGGATAAAAGAGTTACAAAATAAAGAAATTAATACAGATATTTTACCTGATATTGTTCCTGAGGTGTTAAAGGTTCCAAACTTAAATCTTATTAGAATAAATACAGGTTTTGATGTACCAAGCTACGGGGCAATAGAACGTGATGATGCTCTAGATAGCATTGGCTTATATGCAGATCAAAAAGGGATGTATTATAGCACTGGTGAATATTCACTTAATTGTAGTGAAATTTTTCAGCGATATATACTTGAAATTCTACCATTAGGTGTAAAACCTGTAGAAAGGGATTATATCGCTAAAATGATACATTACATGTGCTGTAATTCTAGTATGCTTTCGAAAAAGAATATACATATGATATATTCCGTACATATGGAAAAAATAATAAAGAGCTATATTACTGACATAGATGCAAGAGAGTTTAAAGAGTTTGATGATGAATTGGATGTAGATGTAGTAAAAGTAGAAAAAAAAGATACAATTATTCTACTTTAAATACTAGTAAACAAATCCTGCTCGTTATATCGATCAGGATTTGTCATTTTTTTATGTAAATAAGGATATCTTTTGTCAAGTATCTTTTCGTTTACATATTTACTTTATGTGCAGACAGGATTAATATGTTTTTTAGAAATACAAAAACTATATCATATGGAAAAACGATTTTTATTAATTGAAAAAATTTGAAAGGAATGGGGAATTGTGAAGAAATTAGATGTGCTCTTAATGCTACTGAGCGGCCTCTTTCCAATTGCAGGACTTACAAAGCAAATCCCTCTAGAACAATCTCTATTTATTGGAGGGCTTTTATTTTTTACTAGTTTCGGTAGTTATTTTGCTAAAAAGATGTATTCACGTATATGCAGCTGGATAGCGTATGCGCCATTTATAACATTACTGTTAGTTATTTGGCATCAGGATATTTCAACAAGCTCAATCATAGCAAATGCGAAAATTGCTGCATGTGTCGCGTTAATTCCATGTTTATTCCGTTTTCGTACATATGGACTTACTTTGGGCTTATTCTCATTATGGGCCGCTTTACTATGGGATATAAAAGAGGTACAGTCGTTAGTCATACTTGAACGCATGACGAGTTTAATGACAAGCCATTATGTATATATATTACTATTAATTGGAGGGCTTGTATTAGGAGGATTACTTGCGATGTTCATTCACCGCAAAAAGAAAGATAATAAAGAAGAAAATATAAATCTACTTGTACCAAAAAAGAAACGCAAAAGATTATCAATTAAGATTCGTCTTCCAAGATTGCCGAAATTAAAGATGAAACTATTTAAGTTTGGTGGGAAAGAATCTAAAAGTAAAATGCCAGAAAAGATCCATGAGTATAAGTACGAAGAACCAGTTGCAACATATGAAATGACTGAGCAAATAGATTCATACAAAGAAAATGCAGTTCAAGGTCAAACAAGGATGGAACGCCGAAGAAATAGGTATAATGCATAATGCAGTTTAATAACCCCGTAATGACTTATCTTAATATTGATAAATCATTACGGTTTTTTATGTAATTAAATAAAGATTGCTAATGAGGGAGGAATAGCATATTTTATAGGTGGGAACTTAAATAAAATAAGGAGAGGATAAAATGCTTATCATTACATATATATCTGCTTGTATATTATTCTTAGTTAGCTTGTTACATGTATATTGGGCTTTCGGAGGTAATTGGGGGACAAATAGTGTTATTCCAACTAAATCAGGGGAAAAGGCGTTTACACCTCGTGCCGGAATGACATTGTTCATTGCATTATTATTAAGTATGGCAGCAATAATTTTGTTGCAACAAGCAAAAATTGTTCATTTTGCAGTTCCTAATGTTATTATTCAAGTCGGTTCCTGGATTTGTATGATCGTCTTTTCTATTAGAGTAATTGGTGAGTTCAATTATTTTGGTATCTTTAAACGACAAAAAGATACGCACTTTGCTAGAATGGATACCGGTTTATATATTCCACTTTGTGTATTGTTATCTTTATCTTTCTTATTAGCAATAATTTTGTGAGTAAATAATAGTAGTTTCTTTTCTCAAAATATATGTAAACGTGAGAAATCTAAGAGTAAATAAAAAGGATGTAAGCGCCTTCTTGTCGAAATGTAAATTATTATGAAAGGCGGTGACACTATGAAGTATGTAAAAGTTAGTATGAATGGTGGAAGTGAACACAAATTCTCAATGACTTTAGATCGGTTTGAAGAACTTATTACTACAGAGAATGGGATATTAGAAAATAAATTAGTATGTATTGAAAATGTAATGATTAATCCTACTAATATATCTTCTGTAGTTGAAAAAATTGGTGTACCGGCTAAGTTTATGGAAGCTTAAAATCGTTAGATAAAAAACATCCATTGAGGATGTTTTTTTAATTTATAATTATGAAATTGTGAAGTGAATTTTTGAGTAGATTTTTTAGCAATGACTATGCATATATTAAGTACCTGAACATGGTGCTTAATATATGCACGAAATAATAAGTACAAGCATATATTATGTAGTAGGACAAGATCTTCGTGTCCTACTTAATACTCAGAAAAAACCTCTAATCACATAAGAGCATCCAATTGCAGGGTGCTCTTATTTTTTATGAAAATTTACTACGAGCCTTATTTTATAGTAGGATGCAATAATAAAGGGCTATTTTGAAATAGTGTTCTTTAGCCTTTAATTTTAAATTTATCTTTAATGTTAATAAATATTAAAAATAATATGATAGCAGAAATTAAGTTAGATAAGTAGAAATCTTGATGAAACAGTAGTTCGAAGATGACATAGAAAGTAACTAATAAGGCGATAGCAGGTAGTATGCAAATAAATATAAATCTCCAATTTTTTAAGTAATGTTTATAATTTGTAAGTACTCTATCCATAAATATAGCTCCTATATTTTTGTTTTTATATAATTATACATTTAGATACAAGGATTTTCAAAGTAAAAATATTTAGCAATTCAAAAATATAAGGAGAGCTTTTGTTGAAAATCCAGATTGTTGTAGCAATCCGGATTTGACTTTAAAGAACTATACTAAAATGATACACTATAATCTACGTTATTTTTGAAATGAATAGAGGGATTTGTGTGATAGATAAAATTAAAAATGCTGTAGAGGATATGTACGAAGATGAGGCTAAAGATTTACTTCAAAGCATTCTCATACAGTTGAATTTATTAGAAGAAAACTATAGTGAAGATACAATTAAAAATTTGATGGATATTCCAAAACAATTAACGAGTAATCCTACTTATAAAAGGAATGTAAAAGAAAGTACGCACGTACATATTGCCTTTGATGATTCAACGGCTGGTTGCTTAAAATATATGTTAAATCAAGAAGAATTATATGAAGAGAGTATTGTTACTTTTTCTGAATTCTTTTCAATTGGACCAATATATAAGTTGCATACGAATGAGGGGCAACTAGCAAGACAGAAGTGGTTAATAAATAACTTAACTGCTTATGATAGTTATTTTGAAGAAGAATATTTGCTAAGATTTATAGAAACTTTAGAAGATCTACATTCAATTCCTACTGAAACGCCTATTACAATTTGGAAAGCCGATAATGCGCATGAACATGTAGGCTTAAGTTTTGTAATGACACAATTAAAGCATAAGAAAAACATTCGAGTTATTAATACGTCTGAAGCAAGTAGAGAAATATTAAAACAAGAATATGATATTCGTGGAACGGGAGAATTACCACCTGAAAGTTTAGCTCTATTCCAAAAAAGTTTTGCAAAGTTACCTTATTTAACTGAAGAGAAGCGCATGAATTTTGAACATGAGTGGGATAGATTATCGAAAAGCATAGAATGTTTAAGAGTGTGGGAAGAAAATGAAGTGCATTCTGTACAAGAAGATTATTTTGATCAATTTATAATTGAATGTGCGAAAAGTGTGGGTGCTGATCGAGAGTTCCTCAAAGCTCCTAGAGTAATTGGTGAAGCACTTGGTCTTGTTGAACAATTGGTTGGAGATACTTTCTTAGAATATCGCTTGAAACAATTAATTAAACAAGAAGTATTTGAATTTGAAGGTTCGTTAGATGAAATGCGTTTTTATAGTGTGAAGTTAAGGAAATAATAAACAAATTCTATTTTTGAAAAGCTCGTATTTTTAATAATACGAGCTTTTTAAGTTGAATTTGGGCTATACATAAGCTTCCCAGAGAGGGCATATCACATATGAATGTTAAAGGTAATGAATGAAAAGAAGGTGATTTATTAATATGTATAACCAACAAAATTATCCATATGATCAAGCGATGTATTATTATCCACAAAACTACGGGTATGAACCTACAAATGAAGTGAGAGATATTGAACAAGAAGACTATAGACCAGATGATGCGGAAGATGCTCCAACGTCACCACCGCCGTCGCAAGCTCCGTCGTTACCGTCTACGTTTGCGTCTCCAGCTCAAGCAGGCAATATGAAATCATGGATGTGTAACTGTCTAGGAAGATGGGGCTATTTACGTTTACATCGTCCTGGTCCTTTTGGAAGAGATTTATGGTTCTTTCCAACTGAAGTGAGAAGAAATGGGGTATCGGGTTACACTTGGCAAGGTGGTCGTCGTCGTAAAGTAAGTTATCGCTATCAACAAATTAGTAATTTTATGTGCTTCGCATAAAGAGAAGTGGGTGAGTGAAACAATTTTACTCTCTCACTTTTTTATTTTTCAATATACGAAGTAAGATTTTGGTTAAAAATTTACAATTTTCACGTTTTTATTAGAGTATAATGCATATGTTGGGTTGGTTTTCAAAAACAAATGAGAGTGAGGGAATACAATGTCAATGAAAAATAAAGTTGGACTAAAAATAGAGGATGGCATTAATTTAGCTTCAGCTCAATTTAAGGAAGATGCGTATGAAATTTATAAAGAATCTAGAAAAATGCAACCTATCTTATTTGTGAATAAAACTGAACTAGGTGCGGAATGGCTTATCACAAGATATGAAGATGCCTTGCCGCTTTTAAAAGACAGTCGCTTAAAAAAAGATCCAGCCAATGTATTTTCTCAAGATGCATTGAATGTGTTTCTTACCGTTGACAATAGTGATCATTTAACTACTCATATGTTAAATTCAGATCCACCTAACCATAATCGTTTACGATCACTCGTACAAAAAGCTTTTACACCGAAGATGATCACGCAATTGGAAGGAAGAATACAGCATATTGCAGATGATTTGTTAAATGAAGTCGAGCGAAAGAATTCATTAAATCTTGTTGATGATTATTCATTCCCTTTACCGATCATTGTAATAAGTGAAATGCTCGGTATTCCAAAAGAAGATCAAGCGAAATTTAGAATTTGGTCTCATGCTGTCATTGCTTACCCAGAAACACCAGAAGAAATAAAAGAAACTGAAAAGCAACTATCTGAGTTTATTACATACCTTCAATATTTAGTTGATATTAAACGAAAAGAGCCAAAAGAAGATTTGGTGAGTGCTTTAATACTTGCAGAGAGTGAAGGACATAAACTTAGCGCTCGGGAACTATATTCAATGATAATGCTACTAATTGTGGCGGGGCACGAGACAACGGTAAATTTAATAACAAATACGGTATTAGCGCTTCTCGAAAATCCAAATCAATTACAGTTATTAAAAGAAAATCCAAAATTAATTGATGCCGCTATTGAAGAAGGATTACGATATTATTCTCCAGTTGAGGTTACAACTTCAAGATGGGCAGATGAACCTTTTCAAATTCATGATCGAACAATTGAAAAAGGAGATATGGTTGTCATTGCCTTAGCTTCTGCAAACCGTGATGAAACTGTATTTGAAAACCCAGAAGTATTCGATATTACTCGGGAAAATAATCGCCATATTGCCTTTGGTCATGGTAGCCATTTCTGCTTAGGTGCTCCACTTGCGAGGTTAGAAGCAAAGATTGCTATTATTACTTTGTTTAATCGAATGCCTGAACTACAAATAAAAGGCGATCGTGAAGAAATTAAATGGCAAGGTAACTATTTAATGCGTTCTTTAGAGGAATTGCCTTTAACTTTCTAGAATAGTTAAAAGGAGACATGCATACATCGAAAATAATTTACATAGAGTATGTATGTGTTATTTAAATTCGAAACGGAAGGGTGAAAACATCCCAATGATCAACTAATTCTATTTGTAAGAGATCTTCGTTAAAAAACGAAATATTCTTCTGAATAGGGTTAGTCTGTACATTTATAGAAAAGGGATGTATTTCGCTCTGCGAATATATAGTCTTTTTATATGATTTGTGCTGCCTCCTGTTCAGAACATGAAATAGGAGGCTTTTTTATGTCGACAAATGTAGTAACGAAACAAAACAATGGGGTATCACAAGTATTAAAAAATCGGTTTGTACAAGGGATTTTAGCATCAGCATTATTTTTACAAATAGGAATATGGGTTCGAAACTTTGCGGTATTACTATATGTAATGGAAATGACAAAAGGTGATGCTTTTGCTATTTCGATGATTTCAGTTGCTGAATTCGCTCCAATTTTTATTTTTTCATTTATTGGCGGTACTTTTGCTGATAGGTGGAAGCCAAAGAAGACAATGATATGGTGTGAAACGTTAAGTGCCATTTCAGTATTCGCTGTATTAATTACGCTTATGTTTGGAACGTGGAAAATTGTGTTTTTTGTGACACTCATCTCTGCAATCCTTTCACAGTTTTCACAACCATCTGGCATGAAGTTGTTTAAACAACATTTATCAACGGAACAAATCCAATTAGCAATGTCCATATATCAAACGATATTTGCAATATTTATGGTATTAGGACCAATCCTAGGGACATTTATCTTTCATAGTTTTGGAATTTATATTTCAATCATCATAACAGGTATCTCTTTTTTACTTGCGGCAGTTGTATTGTTATTTCTTCCGAAAGATCTTGAAAACGACGTAGAAAACAAAGATATCACTCTGCTGCAGGAGATGAAGGATGGTATTAAGTATGTCAAAAAGAAAAAAGCATTAACTTTGCTAGGGCTTTGTTTTATGGCTGCAGGACTAGGTATAGGATTAATTCAGCCATTAGGTATATTTATTGTGACTGAGCAGTTAGGATTATCAAAAGAGAGTTTACAGTGGCTACTAACAGTAAATGGTGCGGGAATGATTGTTGGCGGAGCATTAGCAATGGTATTTGCGAAAAACGTTGCTCCGCAAAAGATGTTAATTATCGGTATGCTTGGTCAAGCAATTGGTATTGGCATTATAGGATATTCTACAAATTTATGGGTGACACTTACAGCTCAGCTTTTTAGTGGCTTAGCTCTTCCTTGTATCCAAATTGGTATTAATACGCTTATTATTCAAAATAGCGATACTGATTTTATAGGTCGTGTAAATGGTATTTTAAGTCCGCTATTTACCGGATCAATGGTAGTAACGATGAGTATAGCTGGCTCATTAAAAGAGATGTTTTCATTAAGTATGATGTATGAAGGGACGGCTTTACTTTTTATAATTGGATTATTGTTTATTTTACCTATATACAATTTAAAGCCAGTAATAGCGGTAGAAAGTGAACTAAGTGGTAAAGGAAGTGCCGTACAAAATGAATCCTAATCCAAATATTAAATACCCTATTGAAGGAAATCAAAACGTTCAATTTATAAAAAATACAATAACAAAACCTAATATACTTGTTGGTGATTATTCTTATTATGATGCGAAAGATGGAGAAACATTTGAAGATCGAGTATTACATCATTATGAATTTCTTGGGGATCTCCTAACTATTGGAAAGTTTTGTTGTATTGCATCTGGAGTTAACTTTATTATGAATGGAGCGAATCATCGGATGGATGGATTTTCGGCATATCCATTTAATATCTTTGGAAATGGGTGGGAGAAGTATACACCTAGTTTGTCTGATTTACCTTACAAAGGCGATACAGTTATAGGAAATGACGTTTGGATTGGTATGGACACAACTATTATGCCCGGAATAAAAATAGGGGATGGTGCAATCATTGCAGCTAAATCTGTTGTGACTAGAGACGTCGCACCATATACAATTGTTGGTGGAAATCCTGCAAATAAAATAAAAGAGAGATTTTCAAATAAAATAATAGAAGAATTATTGCAAATTCAATGGTGGCATTTTGACATTGAAAAAATAACTGGAAATATAGATGTGATTGTACAAGGAGATATTGAACCATTAAGAAAGCTAAAAAGGGAATAAAAAATGCATGACAAAGAGTATCATACCTCCGAATTTTGTTAATGATAATAGAACAAGGAGGTGTGATACTATGGCACAAGACGTTTTATGTGAAGTAAACAACTGTAAATTTTGGGCGAACGGTAATAAATGTAGTGCAGAGGCAATTTACGTAGTAAGTCATAAAGGTAAACATGCATCTACAACGGAAGAAACAGATTGTAAAACTTTCGATCCAGAAGTGTAAATTTTTGAAGGGTAGCCAAATCGTGGTTGCCCTTTTATTAATTATAGTATTGATAATAAATATCATTTTCATTCATTGTTTTTAACTTTTCTTGTTATTTTTTCATATTTTTTTCATAAGTGATGTAATCCAACTCAATTCATGTTCAATTCGTGATTTACTAAATTCAATGACTTCAGTAATAAAAGATGAGGTAACATCTAGAGACTGAATAGCAGTAAGCTGATTATGTAGTACGTTTTGACGTACAGTCAAAATCTCTTTTCTAGCCTCATAGTCAAGTTTTTCAAATAGAGCGATACGAACAAGAAATTCTGCATTGTTTGTCGCAAGTTTTTCGGGAAACTCTCGTAACATTTCAGAAAAAATTTCTTCTCCTGTTTCTGTTATATCGTACATATTTCGGTTTGGTTTTCCGACTTGTTTATGTATTTTTTTCGTTATAGCACCCATATTTTCAAAACGCCGAAGGGCAGGGTAAAGCATGTTGTGATTTAATTCGAAATTCTCACCTAAACGATTTTGAACATTTTTTTTAATTTCATATCCATGTTTTGGTCCTGTCGTTAATTCTGCTAGCAGTAAAATGTCAACGTACATAAAAATCCCCCTTATATATTTCTCAAGTTCTCTAATGAAAAATCCCCTTTAGTATATGTTAAAATAACATATGTTAGTTTATACAACTTTGAACTGCCGACCTATCACTTTTATTGTAAAAGAAAAGGGAGGAAAGAACTATGGCTTCACCTGAAAATGTTATTTTAGTTCATGAAATTTCAAAGCTGAAAACAAAAGAAGAATTATGGAATCCGTATGAATGGTATCGTTTGATGAGGGATAATAACCCGGTTCATTATGATGAAGAGCAGGATGTATGGAATGTTTTTTTATACGATGATGTAAATCGTGTTTTATCAGATTATCGCTTATTTTCAAGTAGAAGGGAGCGCAGACAATTCTCAATCCCTCCTTTAGAAACTAGAATAAATATAAACTCTACAGATCCACCAGAACATCGCAATGTACGCTCCATTGTTTCTAAGGCATTTACTCCAAGAAGTTTAGAACAGTGGAAACCTCGAATACAGGCTATCGCAGATGAACTTGTACAACATATCGAAAAATGTAGTGAAGTTAATATCGTTGAACAATTTGCTGCACCTTTACCTGTTACCGTTATTTCTGATTTATTAGGAGTCCCAACAACAGATCGTAAAAAAATTAAAGAATGGTCTGATATTTTATTTATGCCGTATAGTAAAGAAAAGTTTAATGATCTGGATGCCGAGAAAGGGATAGCATTACATGAATTCAAAGCATATCTTCTACCGATCGTTCAGGAAAAGAGATATCATTTAACCGATGATATCATTTCCGATTTAATTCGAGCTGAATACGAGGGCGAAAGATTAACAGATGAAGAAATTGTAACCTTTTCATTAGGTTTATTAGCGGCTGGGAATGAAACCACTACAAATTTAATTATTAATAGCTTTTATTGCTTTTTAGTAGATTCACCTGGAATTTATGAAGAGTTAAGAAAAGAGCCTAACTTAATTTCAAAAGCGATTGAGGAAGTATTACGCTATCGCTTTCCTGTTACATTGGCCCGGAGGATTACAGAGGATACAAATATATTTGGTCCTTTCATGAAAAAGGATCAGATGATTGTTGCGTGGGTTAGTGCAGCGAATTTAGATGAGAAAAAATTTTCACAAGCCTCTCAATTTAATGTACATCGAACAGGAAATGAAAAGCATTTAACTTTTGGGAAAGGTCCTCACTTTTGCTTAGGAGCACCACTTGCACGTTTAGAAGCTGAGATTGCATTAACTACCTTTATAAATGCTTTTGAAAAAATAGAGCTATCTCCATCTTTCTGTTTAGAAAAATGTATATTGGAAAATGAACAAACATTAAAATACTTACCTATTCGATTGAAAGTCAAATAAAAATCTTAACAAGGTGCATACATTTGCATCTTGTTTTTTGTTTCTCAATTGTGAGTTTTAGATAATTACCTTAATATGGAATTGTATGAAACGTAGAGGAGGATTCTTATGTTGACTTGTAATGGAAGTAAATCATTTCAAAAGTTTATTAAAGGTGTTACAGATCTTATGGAAAACGGTTTATTTGAAGAAGAAATAGTGTGTGGCATTGAAAAGTTACTAGAAGAACTTTTAGAAAAGAAAACATGGCTTCCGTTAGATAAACAGAAGGCGAATTTGACTCAATATGCACGACATTTATTGTATGAAGATCCGCTCAAACGTTTTGAAGTACTAGCTCTCGTATGGAAAAATGGACAATCTACCCCTTTACATGATCATGATGGCACATGGGGGGTAGAAGGCGTTTTTTCAGGAAGGATTATGGTGCAGAACTTTATACAAACGAAACAACTTGGTAATTCACTTGTTTATTTAACACATACAGGAAATCTTTATTTGGGAGAAGGAGAAACTGATAAAGTAATTCCGCCAGCAGATTGTCATATTCTTGAAATCAGCAAAAATGAAAGCGTTATTACGATTCATGTCTATGGAAAACAGTTAGAAAAGTTTAAAGTATATATCCCAACTGAAGAAAAAAATGTGTACATGTGTGAGACAAAATACATTAGTTACAATTCATAGTTTAAAATCCAAAGCTTTTTAAAAAGAAAAGCTTTGGATTTTATTTTTAATTATTTCTTGACCTGAAACGCTTTTCATAAATTATAAATAAGAAGTACCTCACGAGGATTGTATGAAAACGATACCTAATAATTAATTGGAACTCGTGTATTTATAGAAAGTGGTGAAGAAATAATGAAATTAATCGCAATTGATTTAGATGGAACTCTTCTTTCGGGGAATAAAATGATAAGTAAAGAAAATGCAGAAGCAATTCGAACATGTCAAGAAGCTGGCCATGTCGTAGCAATTTGTACAGGACGTTCTATTGTTGACATTGAGCGATTATTGTTAGAAGTTGATTTAGAGTGTCCAATCATTGCGGAAAATGGCGCGCTTATATATAAAGATAAGAAAATGATGAAGAGATATCCAATTCAAAATATGCAGGCACTTGAAATTGTAGAATATCTTGAAGAGAATGGTTTATATTATCAGCTCTATACTGATAAAGGTGTGTATGTCCCGGATTATGGAGTAGAGAGTGTACGTAATGAAATTGAGTATGTGAAGAATTCAAAAGAAAATTTCGACTTGAAAGAGTTAGAAACAATCGCAGCATTATATCTTGAGCATACAGCGTTTCATAGTGCGGAAAGTTGTAAACCAATTGTAGAAACAGATATACATGTGCATAAACTATTACCATTTTCTTATGATATTGAGAAATTAAAAAAACTAAAAGAAACATTTCTTCATAATACAGATTTAGCAATTACATCTTCATATTGGCACAATTTAGAGATTAATCATCGAGATGCTCAAAAAGGGAATGGATTATATACTTTAGCAGAACATCTTAATATTCCGGTTGAAAACACTGTAGCGATAGGTGATGGGCTAAACGATGTTTCAATGATGGAAAAAGCGAACATATCAATTGCAATGGGGAATGCAGTTGAAGAAATAAAAGCAATGTGTAAACATGAAACGTTATCAAATGAAGAACATGGTGTGGCACATGCTTTATATAAATATGTAATGTAATTAAAAAAAGAAAAAAGAATCCAAATGGATTCTTTTTTCTTTTTTATTAGGGGTAAGGTATTCTATGAGATTCATAGAAGCCTTATTACATTTCATTATATAGAATATATTGGAATAAATGTTTATATTTTTCATAAAAATTGTGAATATTTTATGAACTTTATACTTATTGCATGTTTATACCGCTATTAGTGAGGCGTATGACTCTCAAGTGAAAATTCAGTGAATGTAAGGAGGAATTCAAGTTACCTAGACAATAAATGAGGAATGAGCGAAATATATACTAATTAAAGGTGTATTCAGTATGTATATTCTTTTCTTATTTTAATTGAAAAATAAAATTTATTTGAATAATTATTCTACAGCTATATACCTACACTAGCTTTCTTCGTATAATGGAGAAGTATGAATTTTAGATTTGTATTAATTTTACATATTGAGGTGAAAAAGGAATGAATTCGCGGCTAATGGAACTTATTGATGTGAGTACAATAGAAACCATGGCAGAACAATTTTATAAATTAACTAACATATCACATCAACTTCTTGATGCTGAAAAAGAGTGTGTTTTTTCATTCGGAATGAATGAGATAAAAAAGAGTAAACTTCCAAAGATTGAAATCCCCATTTTCTTATACAATCAACATTTAGGTTCTTTTGTTGTATGGTCCAAAAAAAGTGAAATTTTCAGTTGTCAAAAATACTTTGAAATGCTCTCAAGTTTAATTTTAGATGGCGCAATAAAAGTATTTCAAAGTAAAAATACAACGTTGCTTTCTCGAAAAGAGGAGGAACTACATACGATTTTACAAAACATGCCTGTTATGGTCGATGCGCTTGATTATAATGGAGATTTTGTTTTGTGGAACCGAGAATGTGAAATTGTAACAGGTTATACCGCTGAAGAAATAATTGGAAATCCAAATGCACTGCAATTATTGTATCCTGATCATAGTTATCGGCAGCAAATACAAAAGAAATTTTTAACTTGTGGAAAGAATTTCAGAGATTGGGAAATGCACTTAACGTGTAAAAATGGTGAAATCAAAACAATAATGTGGTCGAATATATCAGAACAGTTTCCTGTAACAGGATATAGTTATTGGGCTGTTGGTGTAGATATTACGCATTTAAAAGCGATAGAAGAGCAGTTAAAACAACAAACATCTGAACTGGAATTAATTTTTAAAGCTTTACCAGATTTATGTTTCTTAACAGAAGATGATGGCACGATTATTGATTACAAGGCAGGATCTCCTACGAAGTTTTACGTACCCGCAGAAGCTTTTATGGGAAAAAAGTTTTACGAAGTATTACCATCTTCAGTAGCGCAGCAGTTTCAGGAAGCCATTAATCAAGTGAAGGAAAAAGGAACGAATGTAATTGTAGAATATCCACTCACACTTAATGGAAGTATTGATTTCTTTGAAGCTAGGTGCTTACCATTATTACGTGATAAAATTATGATTATTGTACGCGACATTACAGAGCGAAAAAAGACAGAAGAATTGTTAAACAAATCAGATACGCTTGCAGCAATTGGTCAATTAGCAGCTGGTGTAGCTCATGAAGTGAGAAATCCTTTAACTGTAATTAAAGGTTTTATACAGTTATTCCAAATTAATAAAGAAGATCAAGAAAAATATTTTGATCTTATGCTTTCTGAAATTGAAAGGATAGAAGCGATCCTGCAAGAATTTCTGTCAATTGCTAAAACAGATGAGATAAATACAGAAAAGAAAAATATTTATCAAATTTTTAAAAATGTCGTATCGTTAATGAATACAAAAGCAATTATGACAAATATTCAAGTTGAACTATTTACGGATGACAAAGATATAATTATTGAATGCTCAGAAAATCAATTGAAACAAGTATTTATTAATATTTTGCAAAATTCAATCGAAGCTATGCCAAATGGTGGGGAAATTTCAATTCACATAAAAGAAATAAATGATGATGGTGTCATCATTCATGTAATAGATGAAGGAATAGGCATACCTGAAGAAAGAATTAAGAGATTAGGTGAACCTTTTTATAGTACGAAAGAAAAAGGGACTGGTATTGGATTAATGTTAAGTTATAAAATTATTGAAAGTCATCAAGGGACAATTAGTATCATGAGCGAGGTTGGTGTCGGGACAACGGTAACTATTTACTTACCGAAAGTACAAAGTAAACAACCTCTGTCGAATTGTGACGATAAATGTATAGCAGTACGCACTAGTAGTAATTCTTAAATCACTTAATACCCAATAACAAAGCGATTAGTGAAAGCTAAGCTTTTTGTTATTGGGTATTTTTATATTAAATTTAGTAACCTTTACTTTTTCTTTACCTTTGTTTTAATTTCTATTAAGTTTTAAACATTATATTAATATTTGTACAAAGCAATGTATAGAAAATGTACATTACTTTTAATATAGAAATGTGATTATTATTTGGAATATTGTAAGGAGGAGATTATGACGAGGTGAAAAAGCAAGAGAAGAAAAGTGGTAGAGTATTACCTCTCCGGTTAAATATTTTATTCCTTTGTGTATTTTTATTATTTTCTGGCATTATTATTCAGTTAGGGAAAGTGCAAATTTTTGATGGAGAAACATATAAAAATGAAGTAGAGAAGAGAGAAAATGCAACCGTGGGCCTTTCTGTACCACGTGGGAAAATATTTGATCGTGAAGGAAATCCAGTAGTTGATAATAAGTCTTTACGTACGATTACATATACAAAGGTGAAAGGTGTAAAACAAGAAGAAATATTAAAATCAGCAAGACAACTTGCAGACATTATTGAAATGCCACAAGAAGATATTGATAAGTTAACTGAGACTGATAAGAAAGACTTTTGGATGCAATTAAATCCAGAACTTGCTCAAGACTTAGTATCCAAAAAAGAAATAGATAAGTTCCGAAATAAGGATATTACCGGAAAAGAGCTAGACAAAAAAATAGAAGATTTAAAAAGGAAGCGCGTTACAGATAAAAATCTTCAAGAACTAACAGCTAAAGATATAGAAGTGTTAGCTATTAAAAGTAAAATGACCTCAGGTTTTCAAATGGCACCTCAAATTATTAAAAAGGACGTTAGTGAACAGGAATATGCGGTGATTAGTGAAAATTTAGCGAACCTCCCAGGGGTAGATGCATCAGTTGATTGGGAGAGAATCTATGTAAATGATGGTCTATTCCGTTCTGTCCTTGGTAACGTTTCAAATGCTGATGAAGGATTGCCACGTGAAAGATTAGATTATTATTTAGTGCGTGATTATAGTCGAAATGATAGGGTCGGCAAAAGTTATATCGAACAGCAATACGAAGATGTACTTCATGGTACAAAAAAAGAAGTAAGAAGCATTGCTGATAAACAAGGAAATACTATTAGAACGGAAACTGTTACTGAAGGGAAAAGCGGTAAAAATTTAACTTTAACAATAGATATGGAATTGCAAAAAAAAGTAGAGGAGAGCATAGAAAAAATATTAAAACAATATAAAGGATCAGAATCAATGTTAGACCGTGCTTTCGTAGTGATGATGAATCCCAAAAATGGTCAAGTATTATCAATGGCTGGGAAAAAGCTTGTAGAAAAAGACGGGAAAATGGAAGTAGAAGATTACGCTTTAGGCACGCTGACTAGTTCTTATGAGCTTGGATCAACGGTTAAAGGTGCGACAGTGTTAACAGGGTTTGAAACAAATGCAATAACTCCTGGAACACATTTTTATGATGCACCTATGAAGTTTAAAGGAACTAAGGAGAAGAAGTCTTGGAAAAATTTTGGTGATATAGACGATCTAAGAGCGTTACAAGTATCTTCAAACGTTTATATGTTTAATATAGCATTAAAAATTGCTGGAGTGGATTATGTGAAAAATAGTTCACTAGATATTAAACAAGAATATTTTGATAAAATGAGGTATTATTTCAGGCAATTTGGATTAGGCGTACAAACTGGTATTGATTTACCAAATGAAACTGCAGGACAAATTGGAAGAAAAGATAATCAGCCTGGTTTCTTATTAGATTATTCTATTGGACAATATGATACGTATACACCACTTCAGCTTGCACAATATATTTCGACTATCGCAAATGGAGGGTATCGAATGAAACCACAAATTGTTCAAGAGATTAGAGAACAAACCGTTCAAAAAGATGAGGTTGGTAAAGTAGTACAATCAATAGAACCCGTTGTTTTAAATAGAATCGATATGAAACAAGAATATATTAATCAAGTAAAAGAAGGATTTAGAAAAGTATTTCAAGAAGGAGATGGAACGGGAGTAAGAGCGTTCCAAAAAGCACCATATAAACCAGCTGGTAAAACAGGGACCGCACAAACTGTATATGGTGGAGAAAATGAAATTGGGCGAAATGCGAAAGGCGATCGTAGAGAATGTTATAACTTAACATTGGCTGGATATGCGCCATATGATGATCCAGAAGTAGCATTTTCTGTTGTAGTACCGTGGGTTGAAAATGATAAATCGGGCATTAACTCCGATATTGGAAAAGAAGTTTTAGATGCTTATTTTGATTTGAAAAATAAGCGATTAACTGGTGAAGCGCCAAAAACAGATAACTCTAAAGAGAATTAAAATGGACGAAACGTCTCTAGCATTCATGTGAACTAGAGGCGTTTTTATCTGGGGATAGATTGGAAATGAGGTATATATGAAGCTGTTTATTCTAAAATATTGGAGGAACATATGTAGCTACATCTTAATTATAATAGGGGTTATTTTTATTAATAAGTCATTTTTATTTTGTATGGTAGAAGGAATTTCGATGCAACCTACTTTAAATGAAAAAGATTATATACTTGTTAATAAGGTAAACGTCTGTTTATCGTCTTTTCATTATGGGGATGTTGTCATCATAAAAAAAGAAGACGAGCCTATTTACTATGTGAAACGAATTATTGGATTATCGGGGGATAATATACAATTAAAAGAGGATGAGGTATATATTAACGGTAAAAAGCGTGATGAGTCGTATATACATTTAGATATGTTACAAGTATCCAATCGTTTTTCAAATTTTAGAGAAATAAAAGTTCCTACGCATAAATTATTTGTGTTAGGTGATAATCGTAATCATAGTAAAGATAGTAGGAATACACTTGGACTTATTGATGAGTCAAATATAATAGGTAAGGTAGAAATGGTATTTTATCCATTTGATCATATAAAATGGATAAAATAATTCTATTAACGATTCACATTTTATAAAATAAATCATATATTGATAGCATAGGACAAGCAGAAAAGCTTGTTCTAACCTCACAGAACACTCCTTATCACGGTTAGGCATCTACATAGGTAGATGCTTTTTTTATGTTGATGACTGAAAATTATTTATCAACATAATGTAACAAGCACTTTAGGACTATTAGGGGACGATTACATGTACAAATAACAGTATGTATGCTTAATTAAAACAGTGAAATGTAAGGAGTGAGGAATAAGTGCTAAATATTTTAGTGGTTAATTTTCCAGCAGAGGGACATGTAAACCCTACATTAAATTTAGTAAAAGCCTTTACTGAACGAGGGGATCACGTACATTATATTACAACGGCAAACTTTAAGGATAGAATTGAAGATTTAGGAGCTACTGTACATACTCATCCGGATCTATTAAAGGAGATTTCTATTGATGCTGAAACCTCATCTGGGTTAAATGCTTTCTTTCATGTGCATGTTCAAACTTCTTTATATATATTGGAAATTACGAAAAAATTATGTGAAAGTATAAATTTTGATTTCGTAATTTATGATATATTTGGCGCGGGAGAGTTAGTAAAGGAGTATTTACAAGTTCCAGGTGTAGTTTCCTCACCTATATTTTTAATTCCTTCAGAGTTTTTGAAGACATTACCTTTTCATCCAAATGCAGATATACCATTCCAACCAGAGGAGATCTCTGAAAAATTACTAAATCAGATGGAACATAAATTTGGAGTAAAACCAAAGAATAATCTTCAATTTATGAATAATAAGGGTGATGTTTGTTTCGTATACACAAGTCGTTATTTCCAACCTAATAGCGAATCGTTCGGAGAAAATAACATTTTTATTGGACCGAGCATTTCAAAGTGTAAAACAAATATAAAGTTTCCACTGGAATCACTTAAAGAGAAGAAAGTTATTTACATTTCAATGGGAACACTGCTTGAAGGACTCGAACCATTCTTTAATACTTGTATTGATACTTTTTCAGATTTTGATGGGATAGTTGTAATGGCAATTGGTGATAGAAATGATATTTCAAAAATAAAGCAAGCGCCAGATAATTTTATAATTGCTCCATACGTACCTCAATCAGAAATATTAAATGAAGCAGATGTTTTTATTACACATGGTGGTATGAATAGCGTACACGATGCCATTCATTATAATGTCCCATTTGTAATAATACCGCATGATAAAGATCAGCCTATGATAGCGCAAAGATTAACTGAGCTTGAAGCGGCACATAGACTATTGAAAGAACATGTTAATGTGCACACTTTAAAAGAGGCTGTAACAGATGTTCTTTCAAATGAAAAGTATAAAAATGGTATAAGAAAACTGAATGATAGCTTTATAGAATGTGGTGGTTCAAAAGAAGCAATTGCAGTTATTGAATCTCTTTTAAATAAATAATTGTAATAATATAAAAGCATAGAGGTTCTCACCTTTATGCTTTTATATTCCTATCCAGCAAATTGCACAGCAGTATTTGCATGTAAAAAAGCAGTATCAAAAACGGGAATAGTGAGATCATTTTGGGAGATGAGTAAAGGTATTTCAGTACAGCCTAATAATATACCTTCAGCGCCGTTTTGAATTAATGATTTTGTAATTTGTAATAACTTTTCTTTAGATGTTTCTGAAATGATCCCTCTACTTAATTCATCTAATATGACATGGTGGATAAAAGTTCTTTCCTCGTCATTTGGGATAATTGTCTCAATGTTATATTTCGCTAATCGTGATTTATAGAAATCTTGCTCCATCGTTTGTTTTGTTCCTAATAGTCCGATACGTTTTATATTCTGTTCTACCATTTCTTTAGCACTTACATCACCAATATGAAGAAGCGGGATAGATATTGCTTGTTCTACTTCCTCGGCAAATAGATGTACGGTATTTGAACACATTAATAAACATTCAGCCCCAGATTTTTCAACTTTCTTTGCAACTGTAACTAGTTCATTTTTCACTTCTTCATATTGATGGTTTTGTAATAAAGTAGTTACTTCACCAAAATCCATACTATATAAAACTAACTTTGCATTTTGATCGTATTGAGAGAGTGTAAGCGTATTAATATGTTTATAGTATAATGATGTAGATTCCCAACTTAATCCTCCAATCAAACCAATAACTTTCATAATGCATTCCTCCCGAAACGATTTTGAATTCATTATTTCACAATTCCGATAAGAAAACAATGATTTAAATGTGCCATTTAACAAAAAATAAAAATAGTAAGAAAAGTGTTGAAATTTACACTTTTTAGTGCCATAATACGAATTACAAATTAATACTTATCCAGAGAGGTGGAGGGAACGGCCCTAAGAAACCTCAGCAACCCCTATGCAATTTTATAGGAAGGTGCTAATTCCGCAGAGGACACGTTGTGTTTTTTGAAAGATAAGAGGATTCTTGAACGTGAAAGAAAATGACCTCTTATATAAGAGGTCATTTTTTGTTGTATAGAAAGGGAGTGTAGATGCATAATTCATTTTTAAATTAAATATAGAGTAATAAAAGTTGACTAATATGAGAGGGGAATTGTAATGAACAAATTATCAACAAAGTTAGTAGTAGCAATCGGTATTGGAGCAGCATTATACGGGATATTAGGACTTTGGGGATTTTCTATTGCACCGAATACATTTATTAAACCAGCATTAGCTATATTAACTGTTTTTGGAGCATTATTTGGTCCAGTGGCAGGACTGTTAATCGGACTTATAGGTCATACAGTAACAGATACGATTGCTGGCTGGGGGATTTGGTGGGGCTGGGTTATTAGTTCAGGGATTATTGGTTTTTCGATGGGTCTTATTCAAAAAAGAGTTGGTTTTAGTGTGAAAAACGGGTCGTTTAACAAGGGGCATATTTCTTATTTAGCAATTACTGGGTTAGTTGGTATTGTCATTGCTATTATATTTGCTGGGGCATTCGATATTATTGTGATGGGAGAACCATTTGACAAAATTGTTATACAAGTATTAGGAGCAACAATTTCCGATGTTATCGTTTTCTTAGTAGTTGGATTGCCACTTACAATTGGCTTGGCAAAATCTAATAAGAAACATACACATTTAAAAATTGAAAAGTAGGGATGTTAACATGCAACCAATTATTTCGTTTGAACAATTTACCTTTCAATATGGGCATGCTGCGCAGCCTACTTTAAGTGATATTACCTTTCATATATACCCTGGAGAAAAGGTGCTAATTGCTGGACGAAGTGGTTCAGGAAAGTCGACATTAGCTCATTGTATCAATGGGCTAATCCCATTTTCTTATGAAGGGATTAGTACTGGTAACGTTTTAATTGCTGGAAAAGATCCGCGAAAAGGCAGCATTTTCGAGCAGAGTAAAAATGTGGGAACAATTTTGCAAGATCAAGATGCTCAATTTATTGGTCTGACAGTAGAAGAAGATGTAGCTTTTTATTTAGAAAATGAATGTGTAAATCAAGATGACATGAAAAAGATTGTTTCGGACTCATTAAGAAAGGTGAAGATGCATACGTTTCATAAACAAAGTCCACATGAATTATCAGGAGGTCAAAAGCAAACAGTTTCTCTTGCTGGTTTATTAACAACAAATGCGGATATATTATTGTTCGATGAACCGTTAGCGAACTTAGATCCACTAAGCGCCGTACATACGATAGAACTTATGAAAGATATACATGAGCAATATAATAAAACGATTGTTATTATCGAACATAGGATAGAAGAAATTTTAAAGCTGGATTTAGACAAAGTTATATTAATTGATGAAGGTAAAGTCATTGCAATAGGAACACCAAAAGAAATCTTAGCGTCAAATATATTGCCACGTATTGGCTTAAGAGAGCCTATTTACATCGAAGCATTAAAGAGATTACATTTTGATCGTAATAATGACGTAATATATCCAATGGAAAACCTTCAAAAAGAAAAGATAGGCAACGTTCTAAAAGAGTGGATGGAGAAACAAGTCATATTAAAAGGTAATACTAAAAACAAGGAATTACTTAAAGTGGAGAATTTATCATTTTCATACCCTAATAAACAAAAAGTATTAGAAAATGTAAACCTTTCAATATATGAAGGAGAAATTGTGGCACTATTGGGACATAATGGAGCAGGGAAATCCACATTAGCTCATAGTCTTATAGGCATAAACAAAATAAAAAATGGGAAAATCTTGTTAGAAGGTGAAAATATTAGTTCTTGGTCTATTCGTAAACGTGGGAAAATCATATCTTACGTGATGCAAAATCCAAATCATATGATTACACAGCCTACTGTTTTTGAAGAAGTTTCATTTACATTAACATTACATAATTTTTCTAAGGAAGAAATTAAGAATAGAGTAGAAGGAACTTTAAAAATTTGTGGTTTATATCCATTTCGTAATTGGCCAATTCAAGCACTAAGCTATGGGCAAAAAAAGAGATTAACAATCGCATCTGTATTAACAACAAATCCTAAGCTTATCATATTAGATGAACCGACAGCGGGACAAGATTATTATCATTATAAACAATTTATGTCGTTTATTAATAACCTAGCTAAAAAGGGTATTTCATTTATTTTTATCACTCACGATATGAATCTCGCACTAGAATATGCAGACCGTGCAGTAGTTCTACATGAAGGGGAAATTATTGCGGATAATACAGTGTCTAATGTATTTGGTGATCAAGAAACGTTACAAATAGCTAACTTAAGAGAGAGTTCTTTAACCAAGCTTGTTAAATTTAGTGGGATTGCATGTCCGGAAAAATTTATGGAACTTTATTTAGATAGTAATAGGAGGGAGGAAGGTGCATAGTACATATTTTCATCGTATGGATGGGGTAGTGAAATTGTTTTTATTTATTTTTTGTATGACGCTTACTTTTTTGTTTTTTGATTTTCGGGTGTTGCTAATATTATTTATCATTGGGTGTATCGGACTCAGCATTGCTAAAATTCCATTTCATAAAATTTTAATTGTTTTTAGTGTCATATTTACATTTAGTTTATTAAACTCTGTCATGATTTTATTTATTACACCAACTCATGGATCTGAATTAACTGAATCATATACCTCGTTTTTACATATTGGATATGCAACGATTACATATGAAACATTATTTTATGCAGCTACACTTTCATTAAAGTATTTTACGTTATTACCATTTACACTTCTTTTTATATACACGACAGATCCAAGCGAATTTGTAAGTAGTTTAAGTAAACTTGGTATCCATTATAAGATTACATATGCAATAAATATTGCACTACGTTATATTCCTGACATCCAGTCTGAGTATAAAATTATTAAACACGCGCAAGAAGCGAGAGGAGTGGCTTTTGAAAAAGGAGAAGCAAGTTTATGGGTTCGTATGAAGAACCGTGTTTTAATTTTCTGGCCACTAATCATTCATTCTCTAGAAAGAATAGATACGGTTTCAAATGCAATGGATTTAAGAGGATTTGGAAAGAAGGATAAACGTACATGGTTTTATACAAGTAAGGCGAAACGTAAAGATTTCATCGCTTTATTTGCCGGTGTTTTCATATTCATTGTTGCGGTATATTTAAAATTAAACGTATTTCAAAACTTTTGGTATCCATTTTAAAGCACTCTTTAAACGAGTGCTTTTACTTATTTTTATGTAGACATGCTCAAAAAAGGGATATACACATAATGTATAATACGAACCAGTTAAAATGATCAACTACCTATTAGTTTTCAAACCAAAAGGAGGAGAAAATATGAGTTACGGTGGTTCTTGTGGTTTTGGTGGAGGTTTCGCTTTATTAGTTGTGTTATTCATTCTATTAATAATTGTAGGATGCAGCTGCTGGGGCGGAGGATACTAATTTTTAATTAGTCTTCACAAATGTAAACTAAAAAAACATTGAAGATACTTATGTATCGAAACAAATAAAAAAGGAGCAACTATGCCCCTTTTTTATTTGTTTAAATGCGTATTCTTACTATATTTCGGGAACGTAATCGTTAAAGTTGTTCCTTTACTAACGATACTTCGGATTTTTAAACTTCCATGCATCGTCTCAATAATCTTAACAGCAACCATCGTACCTAAACCAGTGCCTTTTGTTTTTGTACTAAAATACGGTTCACCGAATCGATTTATTTGCTCCTGTGACATTCCAACTCCGCTATCTTCAATTCGTATTTCAACTTTACTATTATTGATAGATGAGGAAATATTTAAGGTACCACCATTAGGCATTGCTTCAATACTGTTTTTTATTAAGTTTAAAAAACATTGTTGAAAGTGCTGTTTATTACCAACAATGGTTGCCTCAGAAAAATCCTGTGTAATATGTATCGTATTCATATTACATAATGGCAATATCATATTAATAACTCGATTTAACTCTTGTTTTACTGAAATTTGATCTAATTTTTCTGGAGCAGGTTTGGCAAACGTTAAGTAATCATCGATAATTTCTTGGGCACGATTTAACTCTTCAAGTATATGTTTAATATATTCGTCTCTTGATTCAGGAGTTAAATTTGGTGTTTTTAAAAGCTGTGTAAATCCTTTTACGACCGTTAAAGGATTCCTTACTTCGTGCGATATACTTGCAGCGAGTTGGCTAACAATCTCCATTTTTTCCATTTTAATTAATTTTGAGCGCATTAATACAGCATCTTTTATAACTTCATTTATATAAACAATAAATAACATTAAAGTAGTCGGTAATACCATGAAATAAATAATATATAAATTATTCACTTCAAAATCTGATAA
Source organism: Bacillus sp. FG16 (assembly GCF_057809515.1). NCBI lineage: Bacteria > Bacillati > Bacillota > Bacilli > Caryophanales > Bacillaceae > Bacillus > Bacillus sp. FG16. The sequence continues at coordinate 6,208 of NZ_JBMDKC010000068.1, read as the reverse complement.
AGTTAATACAATTACAGTTGTAAATATTGCTAGGAAAAAGGTTAAAAACATGGAAAAAGCTACTTTAAGTTTTCTATTATATGTATTAAATTTTGAAGATGCGAGTGCTGTAACGATGAACATTATTCCGTAAACAACGACTGTTAGCATGTTAAAACCATAAAATATAAATCTTGTAATTAATAAAATTGTAAACAATATGATACCGACAGGGAATCCACCATAAAGCGTACCTATTATGACCGGAATTTGTCTTAAATCATGAATACAACTTTCATCCATATAGATAGGGTATCGCATACATAAAATAAGCGGGATACTAGAACAAAGGGTAATCAGTAGTATTTTATATTTCTTTAAATAGTGCCGGCTATCATATATGAAATAAAAAACAAATATACTACATAAAATGTATAGAAGATTATTTAATACGTTTTGATTAATATAAACAAAGTCCATAATATTTGCCTCGTTATTCTGAATTTACTTAACATATGTATTATACATGATAACATATGTTAAAGTGAATAAACCTTGTTAATACAAGATTTGTTTGGCTTTTTGTTATAAAATGCAAACATTCTACAAGCGTTAGCTATCCAAAGATACTTTTACTAAAATTTTTTACTCCTTCTTCCTGCATGTTCGGTAAAACATGAGAATAAATCCTAAGAGTTAATGAATACACGGAGATTTCAAAGAGTTGTAGACAAGTTTTCCAATTGGGGTACAGCTGAAGAATTGTGTAAGGCAGTGAGGGATAAAAAAGAAATAATTCCAGTAAGGGTTTATTTGGGAAGTGGCTTTAAAACTGATGTTGTCGAGTACATGCGGTAGTAAAAGAGAGATAGACATATTAAAAAAGTAGAAATTGATGTTAGTAGCAACAAACTTTTAATAGTGAAGGGTGGAAATGTAACAGCAGTCAATCCACCAATGAGCGGATTTGGTGAGCAAGTCGCGGTTTGGATAAACGGTAAGGTTGATCGTGTAGATGTGAAGTGAAAATCGTAATAAAAAAGAGCTATGAGTGGAAAGGCTCATAGCTCTTTGTATAAGGATAATGGTTTTATAGGTAAATATTGTTATAAAACCCCAAAAAAATTCAATGTTAGTAAATTAATCGGTATATGATATGGATTTTATAGAAAGAGAGCAGCTAGTTGCTCGGCAGGTTCTGTAAGACAAAACAGTAGAGAATATTAACAGAATATAGAGGGTTATTCTAGTTGTTTGAATATAGTTAAAGAAAGAATATCACTTACTATCAATGTTATTAAAAACTATCTGTGACTTTCATTTCTTTATTTTATTCACAAATAGTTCCAGTAGCTATTCCGGTTGGAGCGACACCTACTGGGACATTAGTGATAACAGTATTCGTAGCAATATCAATAACGGAAACAGTATTACTAGCTTGATTTGTAACATATGCTCGAGTGCCATCAGGTATGATGGTTACTTGATCAGGAGATAAACCAACAGAAATTGTATCAATCACAGTATTTGTCGCCACATTTATTACAGATACATTATTACTAACTTTATTTACAACGTAAATAAGATTTCCACCCGGTGTAATATCTATACCAACAGGTTCGGTACCTACGTTAATTGTATTAATAACTGCATTGGTAGTGGTGTTAATAACAGAAACAGTATTGCTGTTTTGATTCGTGACATACGCACGAGTGCCATCTAGTGTAAACACGATTATTCTAGGACGAATGCCAACAGGGATGGTAGCGATAACTGTGTTGGTAGCAGTATTAATGACAGAAATTGTGTTGCTTAATTCATTTGCAACATATGCAAAGGCTCCATTTGGGGAAACAGTAATCCCTTGTGGAGCGATGCCAACAGGAATGGTATTACTAACTGTGTTTGTTGCCGCATTAATGACAGAAACTGTATTATTACCATGATTTCCAACATAAACAGTTGTGTTATTTGGAGAAACAGCTACACCTATTGGATTAGTTCCAACAGGAATGGTACCAATCACAGTATTCGTAGCAGTATAAATAACGGAAACGGTATTAGAAAAAATATTAGTAACATAGGCACGAGCTCCATTTGGTGAAACCGTTACTTCAAGTGGTGCATTACCTACAGTAATTGTATCAACTACTATATTTGTTCCGGTGTTAATTACAGATACTGTATCATTTGTAGGGTCATCTATGAGTCCTGCATTTGTAGCATATACTAGGAAATTACATGCAGGTCCGGTTGGCCCGGTTGGCCCGGTCGGTCCAGTAGGTCCCGGTGGACAATCACAATCTCCAGTAGGGCCCGGTGGTCCTTCAGGCCCTTGGATTCCTTGCACACCTTGAGGTCCAGTGGCTCCTGGTGGTCCTTCAGGCCCTTGAATTCCTGGCACACCCTGAAGTCCAGTGGCTCCTGGTGGTCCTTCAGGCCCTTGAATTCCTTGTACACCCTGAGGTCCAGTGGTCCCTTCCGGTCCTTCCAGTCCTTGAATCCCTTGGATTCCCTGAGGCCCAGTAGGTCCCGGTGGTCCAGGAATTCCCATTCCGGTCCCTGAACCAGTAGGCCCAGGTGGTCCTGGTGGTCCTTGAATCCCTTGTACACCTTGAGGTCCTTCCGGTCCTTCTGGTCCTTCAGGCCCCTGAATTCCTTCTACACCTTGAGGTCCTTGAGGCCCTTCAGGCCCTTCCGGTCCTTGAATCCCTGGCACACCTTGAGGTCCTTCCGGTCCTTCTGGTCCTTCAGGCCCCTGAATTCCTTGCACACCTTGAGAACCCTGAGCGCCTCTAGGTCCAGGAAATCCTCTAGGTCCAGTGGCTCCAGTCGGCCCCGGTGTTCCGATGTTACTTAATAGCGAACTATTTAAGATTCCTTGTAAAATTAAGTTGAATGTTTGCTGTAATAAGGGGTCCGATATATTTGAACAATTTATAAGTGAAGACAAGCTTTGGAATAGAAATTGGAATAATGCTGAGATTTGAGTGAGAGATGCGGTAGGTAAAGAATTAATTAATTGATTTATAGTTCTTATAACTAAATTCCTATTTCGTGTATTTGGTTGTACTGCTATTAATAAATCATTTAATGCCTGTAATGCTGATTGGAGTATTTGTATAGTTGTTGGATTTGGTGTTGTGAAAAAAGAAAGGATGGCTTGATTTAATTGATTTATTATTTGCAATAATTCTTGTTGTTGAGCATTCGAGAAAAAAACAGGTGTACAGCAATTACTTTGATCACAAGGGGATATAGAAACAAAGCAGGGTTGCTGAAATTTATCACACGAATTTGATTTTCGATTATATCTCATAAATACCTCCTTTAAAAAATTAAATGTTAAGTAATTTTTGGTAAATTATTAGCAACTGAATTTGTAGGTATATGTTTAATTGAAATGTTTTTTCCTTCAAAGTATATGCCAATAAAATTGAGGTGTTCATATGGGGGATATAGCCAATACTTGGTTGCTAGGAGGAAATTGTAATCATAGGAAAGGAAATGAAGGTTACAAAGTTTATAGAAAAACGATTGTATTTTAAAAAAGCGTTATTGTAATAAAAGTTGAAGTTTATTAAAAAGAAGGAATGAAGGAAGATGTAAAAGATTTTGAAAGATCCATAAAAAAAGAATTCAATAAAATTCTGAATTCTTCTACACGTATTTTTATTTGTTAATCCATTTGGAAATAATAGGATAATGAAAGTCTTTTTCTTGTAGCACATATAAAATTCCTTTTATAGGTCCAAAAATTAACAAGAGAAACAGTATTAGATATAAAGGAGCTACCCGGAAAATAATCAAAGCGTTATTTGAAGCCAAGTCTAAATTAGACCAAAATAGCATTAAGATTCTTGTTATGAAAAGATTCCATATTACCGTAATTATCCAAATGAATAGTTGGTAAAAAACAGCTTCAAGGATATTTTTCTGAATGTTTTGTGATTTAAATACAAAATAGAAAACCAAAGGTATATAAAAAATTGTGACACTAAAGAAAATAAGAATAAAAAAAGATAATAATGTAAGAAAATGCATAATTAATTTTATGTTCTTTTCTTGAGTTAGGATCATTAAGGTCCTCCTATATTTATGAGATTTGTTGTGCCTATTAAAATATGTACTGTTGGTAATTATAACATGAAAATGAATTGTAATAGAATAATGCATTAAAAAGAACAAGTAATAAATTAAACAAAAGCTTTATTTTGTTATAGATAAATAGGTGACTCAGCAATTGTGCTAGCCGAGTCACCTAGTACTATCGAACCAAATAATGTTCTTTTTCTATATGTAGTTATGTGGAGTTCTTAGAGGCTAGCCCAATAGACAATTAAGGGACAAATAGAATCATTTTAGAGAGTTTTACATTTTATTATGTTAATGCTACAACAGCAAGAGTTAAGCCCAACGTATTTAATGTATTAGAATATGGTCCTACATTAACAGTAAGCGTACTTGTTATACCTGAAGGTGTAGTGAAAATAGCGGGGGCTGATACAGAAGTGAATCCGGCTGTATATCCTAGAGAAGTACCTGATCCAATGATTGGATTATTATTAAGATACATAGTGATACCTGCCGAATTACCTCCTGGTTGAATGATAACTTGCACTTCATAGATTGCCAAATAGGTTCTTCCACCTTCAAGTAAAACAGTTGTTGGTGGTGTGAATGAGATTGCCGTGCCATTAGAATTTACCACGGTATCTAGTGGAATCGCAGAGTTTACAGAAACTATTGATGGGGTAGTTTGAACAACATTTAAACTGTTAGCCGTGGGAGATGGACAAGAACAAGGTTTGTGAATGTTAGAGTTGCTATCATTTTGATAATTCACAAATAATCAAGCTCCTTTACGTAAGATAATTTTTTATCCTATATAAAACGTAGCTTTTTTGTATCTAAGTTATTTTTAATAAGTTTTTAAAGATAAGTCGAATATTATTGGTCAGTCAACTCTTAAAAGTATTTGATACTCTGGGATTTAAAAGTGCATCTGATAAATATATATGAATGTTTTTTAAGGACATTACTGTAAGTTAGGAAACATAATAAAATTGTTATTTGGAACTGTCCATGAAAAAAGAGCACCACCGAAAGTGCTCTTAGAAAATACATTTTATATTCTGTTTTGAGCTACGATTTTTATATTCTCTGGTGGAATGATATCTTGAATTTTTTCTTTTAAATCTACTTGGACCATTTCTTCAAGATGTTCAAGTGAAACTTCAAAGTTTATACATTCCGCAGTTGGGATGATTAATAAAGAATAATTTTCATTCCTTTTAACAACAAGATATTGCGATTGATCTGTTATTACTATACACCCTTGTTGAATGCCTAATTTACGATTGTCTTCAAAAGTCATAAATGTTTCTCCTTTTATATGTATTGCCGATAAATAGTTTACTACATAAATACATTGGTTCATATTGAGAAACCTTACATTAGTATTACAATTTCATATGGTTTCTGAATATCTTGTGGGCTAGTAATACGGAGAGTGTAAGAAGGTTCAATTGAATATTTAACAAAATCCTTATTTGAAAACAAGAGCCCTAGAGTTAGGGCTCTAGGGCTTCTTGTTTTGGTATTCTCACATGGTTTTTCAAAAAGAATAGAACATATTGAAGATAACATGTGAATGTTTCATAAATGTATCAAAAAAGTGAACAAAATTGCTATTGCAGAAGAAGCGGAAATGAAGTTTCTAATACATAAGTACGTGCAAGGTATTATTTCCATTGTATAAAATGCGTATGGGACACCTAATCTTTATTTTATTGGGGGAAAAGAATATGTTATGAACTTGGTTGAATGAAAAAATGAAAATTTTACTTTTAGAGTGAAACTAAACAAAAACGCTATTTGAATAAAAGAAGTTAGACAAGAATGAAGAATAGTCATTTCTTGAGCTGGGGAGGTTAACGGATATCCAAATTAAATAAGGGTGATTATGTGTTAAAAGGTAAAGTGATTAGTTTGTTTTTTGGAATTGTAATGGCAGTTTCATTTTTAAATCCGTTAGATATCAAAGCGGTTAATAGTAATGATCAAGAGCTTTATGATTCTTATAATACTTTATTAGCGCCATATGCAAGTCAAGTTATCAGAAGCAAGCTTGGACCAGATCATCAGTATAGTTTAACGGACACAAAAATTATAAAAATTGAACGTTTTCCAGAAGAAAGCTTTAATTTTATTGTTACAGTTCAATATA
>NZ_JBMDKC010000067.1:0-31727 GCF_057809515.1 Bacillus sp. FG16 | reverse complement strand
GTAGAATACAACCTTGCCAAGGTTGGGGTCGCGGGTTCGAATCCCGTCTTCCGCTTTATTACTAAGGGGCCTTAGCTCAGCTGGGAGAGCGCCTGCCTTGCACGCAGGAGGTCAGCGGTTCGATCCCGCTAGGCTCCATCTAAATAGAAAAAGCTTACATCATATGATGTAAGCTTTTTTGTGTTTAAAAAGACAACTTTTATATTTATCGTTTAAAATGAAGAAAACGTAAAAATAAGGGATGAGGGATAATTGTGAAAGTTGTTATTGCATCTGATTCATATAAAGAAAGCCTAAAAGCTATAGAAGTATGTGAAGCTATTGAAAGAGGTTTTAGAGCAATTTTTCCTAATGCAAAGTATGTGAAAATACCGATTGGAGATGGAGGAGAAGGGACGGTTGAATCGCTTGTTGATGCTACAGGGGGGAGAATTATATCAATTAGTGTGACAGGACCGCTTAGAGAAAGTGTACAAGCTTTTTATGGCATGTCTAAAGATAAAAAGACAGCGTTTATTGAAATGGCAGCAGCATCAGGATTACAGCACGTGCCAGTTGAAAAGCGAAACCCACTTATTACAACGACAAAAGGAACAGGAGAACTTATATTACATGCGCTAAATCAAGGGGCGGAGTACATAATTTTAGGACTTGGAGGAAGTGCTACAAATGATGGTGGGGCAGGCATGTTAGCAGCTTTAGGAGTAAGATTTATAAATGACAAGGGTGAAGTAATAGATCCATCTGGAGGTACGTTACATTCGATTGTTGCTATTGATTTTTCACAAATGGACCCACGCTTAAAGGGGATAAAGATAGAAGCGGCATGTGATGTGGATAATCCATTAGTCGGAATGCAGGGAGCATCTTTCGTATTTGGGAGACAAAAGGGTGCGAATGTAGAGATGATGAAAGAGTTAGATGAGAATTTAAAACATTATGCGAATATCCTTAAAAGATATGTATCTTCTGATGTATCTGGAATACCTGGTGCAGGAGCAGCGGGAGGAATGGGAGCGGCTGTTATTTCAGTGTTAAAGGGAGATTTGCGGAGGGGCATTGAAATTGTATTGGATTATACAAATTTCGATAAACATATAGAAGGTGCAACTCTCATTATAACTGGTGAAGGTAGAATAGATGAACAAACTGCATATGGAAAGGCTCCTGTTGGTGTTGCGGGGCGTGCGAAACGTTTATCTGTACCTGTAATTGCTATTGGAGGGTCTGTATCATCTGATTATCCAGCTGTGTACGAGAAAGGAATAGATGCGGTATTTAGTATTACAACGAGACCGATGACACTAGAAGAAGCATATAAAGTAGCAGAAGAAAATATTGAAATGACAACGAAGAATATTGCAGCAGTATGGAAAATAGCGTCAGAAAAACACTTCTAAATGTAGGGGTGTTTTATTATTATTATTTAATAATAGTGATTGCGATTGTTTCATTAAGTTAACTTTATACATAGAATAGTCTTGGAATTTGATTTTCAACGTGAATATAAGTGAATAAATTGTATATCCATACAAAAAAATGTCGAGTTGAGTCAGACTATATAAAAGATTTAAAATATTTAGTGAAGGCATAAAAGGGGGATACTATCTATGAAAAAAGAAATCTCAGTTATTGGAGTTCCAATGGATTTAGGACAGATGCGTCGTGGAGTTGATATGGGACCGAGCGCGATCCGTTATGCAGGGGTAATTGAAAGAATTGAAGAAATTGGATATGACGTTAAAGATATGGGAGATATATGTATAGAGAGAGAAAAAGAAGTAGATGCGAATACAAAATTAAGAAACCTTACACAAGTTGCAACTGTATGTAACGAATTAGCAAGTAAGGTGGATCATATTATAGAAGAAGGTCGTTTTCCACTTGTATTAGGTGGTGACCATAGTATTGCTATCGGTACATTAGCTGGTGTAGCCAAACATTATAAAAACTTAGGTGTTATTTGGTATGATGCACACGGTGATTTAAATACAGAGGAAACTTCACCATCTGGAAATATTCACGGTATGTCACTTGCTGCAAGTTTAGGTTATGGACATTCTTCACTTGTAGATTTATACGGAGCATATCCAAAGGTGAAAAAAGAGAATGTTGTAATTATCGGTGCACGTGCGTTGGATGAAGGAGAAAAAGACTTCATTCGCCATGAAGGTATTAAAGTATTCTCAATGCATGAGATTGATCGTATGGGGATGACGGCTGTTATGGAAGAAACGATCGCATATTTATCTCATACTGATGGTGTCCACTTGTCATTAGATTTAGATGGTCTTGATCCTCATGATGCACCAGGTGTTGGAACGCCTGTAATTGGCGGTCTATCTTATCGTGAAAGCCACTTAGCGATGGAAATGTTAGCAGAAGCTGATATTATCACATCTGCTGAATTTGTTGAGGTAAATACGATTTTAGATGAGAGAAATAGAACAGCAACAACAGCAGTTGCTTTAATGGGTTCTTTATTCGGTGAAAAACTAAAATAAATGTAAGAAAAGCAACTGAGAAGTTGCTTTTTTTATTTGAAAATAGGCGTATAATAATGACTTATATTATACTGTACGATAATAATGTTTGACATCTTACCAATTTGAGTTAAAGGGGGTTGTTTGTAATTGTTGTTTGTTTCATGTATGGTATAATTAACTAGTTGTTGGAAATACATACAGATAGAGCATAAAACAATATTTCAATATATGGATAGAATTGCTCGTAAGTAGGAGGAAGGGTTAGCATGCCTTTTGAAGATACGACCATTTTGAAATATCTTAGTACGGTATTAGATATTGCCGTTGTATGGTTTATTATATATAAGCTAATTCTCATAATCCGAGGGACGAAGGCTGTTCAACTTTTAAAAGGGATTACAGTTATTATTGTCGTTCGGATGATCAGTATTTTCCTTGAATTGCATACGCTATATTGGCTAACTGAACAAGTATTAACGTGGGGATTTTTAGCCGTTATTATTATCTTTCAGCCAGAATTGCGAAGAGCACTTGAGCAGCTAGGACGCGGGAGTTTATTTTCGCGTGTTGGAACTCATGAGGATGATGAACCTGAGATGGTTGCAACAGCGATAGCAAAAGCAACCGAATATATGGGAAAACGTAGAATTGGTGCATTAATTACTTTGTCAAAAGAGACCGGTATGGGTGATTATGTGGAAACGGGTATTCCGCTGAATGCAAACGTATCATCGGAACTACTTATTAATATTTTTATTCCAAATACACCTCTTCATGACGGAGCAGTAATTATGCAAGGAAGTACAATTAAAGCAGCAGCATGCTATCTTCCATTATCAGAAAGTCCGTTTATTTCTAAAGAATTAGGAACTAGACATCGTGCTGCAATGGGAGTTAGTGAAGTCACTGATAGTATTACAGTAGTTGTGTCGGAAGAAACTGGTCAAATTTCTTTAACGAAAAATGGCAAGTTGCATCGTGACTTGAAGACAGAACAGCTGAAGGATATGTTATTAGCTGAATTTAGTGGAAACGAAAAAACGACTTCTTCGTCTTTATGGAATTGGAGGAGAAAGCGTCATGGATAAGTTAATGGAGAATCATTGGTTTTTAAAAGGGATCTCATTACTATTGGCGTGTATGCTTTTTATGTCAGCGACGTTAACTGAAAAAAATACGACATCAGGTATAGTACCTTTCGCGAATGATGCGAAAGAAACATTAACTAATTATGGTATTAAGGTTAAGTATGATGAAGAGAAATATATTGTAAGTGGTATTCCGTCAGAGGGCGTTAAAGTGAAGTTAGAGGGCCCAAAAGCAGCAGTTGCTACAGCAAAAGCAAAAAAACAATTTGACATAACAATTGATTTGCGAGATAGTGCAAAAGGAACTTATGAAGTTTCTTTAAAAACGAACGGGCTTCCAGATGATGTGAAAGGAACAGTTCAGCCATCAACAATTAAAGTTACTCTTCATGAAAAGGCGAGAAAATATGTTCATGTAGATTTGAAATTATCAAATGAGGATCAGATGCCAGCGGGAGCTACTCTCGAAAAATCAAACCTTAAACCGGATACTGTTGAGGGAGTTGGGACGAAAGAAGAAATTGAAAGTATTTCATCTGCCAAAGCGTATGTTGATTTAAAAGGTGTTAATAAAACTGTTACAAAAACGCCCGAAGTTACATTATACAATAAAGAAGGAAAACGTTTAAATGTAAGAACAAGTCCATCTAAGATTAGTGTAACGTTGAATGTGGCAACGCAAACTACAGCCAATAATACTGAAAAAACTGTTCCTATAACATATACGAAAAAGGGGAGTTTAGCAGAAGGATTGGCAATTACAAATATTAGTGTTGAGCCAAAAGAAGTAACGATAGCAGGTCCAAAAGATATTTTGGATAATATACAATCGATAGAGGGGGTCGAAGTAGATCTTAGTCAATTGACAGAGTCTACAACATTCGATGCCTCTGTTTTATTACCCAAGGGTGTAACAAGCGCAAAACCGAATCAAGTGAAAGTTTCGGTGGGAGTGCAAAAAACAAAACAAACGAAAACAAAAACGATTGATGGTATCCCAATCCAAAAAAATGGACTTTCTAAAGATGTTACTGCTCAGTTACTTTCGCCGCAAGATGGAAAGATAAGTGTTGATATTTCAGGAGAAGCAAGTATAGTAGATAAAATAACAGCTGCTCAAATAACAGCGGTAATTAATTTGCAAAATATATCTCCAGGGACGAAAGATATTTCCATTCAAGTGAGTGGTCCTGGTAATATTTCAATAGAGTCAAAGCAAAAAAATGCTAAAGTTACTATTGTGAAAAAAGAAAAACCAGATAAAGAAGTACAGGGTAACGGTCAAGAACCGGATTCAAACACCAATCAAGAAAATCAAACTGAGAAACCAAAAAATCCTGAACCTAATCCAGAAAAGGAACAGGAAAATAATCAAAACCAAAATCAAGATAAAGATAAAGAAACTAGTCAAGAACCAACAGTAGATAACCATAATCAAAAAGAGCAAGAAAAAGGAGCGAATCATAATGGGTAAATATTTTGGTACAGATGGAGTACGCGGAGTTGCAAATAAGGAGTTAACACCTGAATTAGCTTTCAAAATTGGGCGTTTTGGCGGTTATGTATTAACAAAAGATACAGATCGTCCAAAAGTAATTATCGGTCGTGATACACGTGTATCTGGCCATATGTTAGAAGGAGCTTTAGTAGCAGGTCTATTATCAACTGGAGCAGAAGTAATGCGCCTTGGCGTTATTTCTACACCGGGCGTTGCTTATTTAACAAAAGCACTAGACGCACAAGCGGGTGTTATGATTTCTGCATCTCATAATCCAGTACAAGATAACGGTATTAAATTCTTTGGTTCAGACGGTTTTAAATTAACAGATGAGCAAGAAGCTGAAATTGAAGCTTTATTAGACAAAGAAGTTGATGAACTACCACGTCCAACAGGTACTAATCTTGGACAAGTGAGCGATTACTTTGAAGGTGGACAAAAATATTTACAGTACATTAAACAAACTGTTGAAGAAGATTTCTCTGGTCTACATATCGCTTTAGATTGTGCACATGGTGCAACTTCTTCTCTAGCTCCATACTTATTTGCAGACCTAGAAGCTGACATTTCAACAATGGGAACTTCACCGAACGGTATGAATATTAACGAAGGTGTAGGATCTACACATCCAGAAGTATTAGCTGAATTGGTAAAAGAAAAAGGTGCGGATATCGGACTTGCTTTTGATGGCGATGGCGACCGTTTAATTGCTGTAGACGAAAAAGGAAACATCGTTGACGGTGATCAAATTATGTTTATTTGTGCGAAGTACATGAAAGAAACTGGTCAATTAAAACATAATACAGTTGTTTCAACTGTTATGAGTAACTTAGGTTTCTACAAAGCACTTGAAGCAAACAATATTACAAGTGATAAAACAGCAGTTGGTGACCGCTATGTAATGGAAGAGATGAAACGCGGTGGTTACAACTTAGGTGGAGAACAATCAGGCCATATTATCTTACTTGATTACATTACAACTGGTGACGGAATGTTAAGTGCACTTCAACTTGTAAATATCATGAAAATGACGAAAAAATCATTATCTGAGCTTGCAGGAGAAATGACGAAATTCCCACAATTGCTAGTAAACGTTCGTGTAACAGATAAAAAATTAGCATTAGAAAATGAAAAAATTAAAGAAATTATTCGTGTTGTAGAGGAAGAAATGAACGGTGATGGCCGTATTCTTGTTCGTCCATCTGGAACAGAGCCACTTATTCGTGTAATGGCAGAAGCACCAACACAAGAAGTTTGTGATGCATATGTACATCGCATTGTAGAAGTTGTGAAAGCCGAAGTTGGCGCTGAGTAATTAGCTGAATTTATATGAAAAAGGAGCACAAAAAGTGCTCCTTTTTCATATGTTTTATAGACGATGAAAAAAATTTCATTGACGGTTTATCCATGTTTGTTATAAGATGGTCTTGTTCTTTTTCTCAAAGGAAATATTGTAAATTATAAAAGCGCCAGAACTACAAATAGTGTAGTTGACGAGGTGGGGTTTATCGAGATTTCGGCGGATGACTCCCGGTTGTTCATCACAACCGCAAACTTTTACTTAAATCATTAAGGTGACTTAGTGGACAAAGGTGAAAGTGTGATGAGAGAAGAGGAACGGATGAAAACTAGCTGTATAAGTATATACGGACTTAAACCCAATCGAGAGGAAGGTGAAAGCCGTTACAAGCTTACAGGGCTAGCAATATGTAATCCGTTTTTTAGTATAAATAAAAATGGTATCGGACTATGTCGTTACATGTTCGCAGAGCAGTGTAAGCATTTGTAACGGCGACTAAACATGTGTGGAATCGTAGGATTTATTGGAGAGCAAGATGCAAAGGAAATTTTATTAAAAGGTTTAGAAAAGCTAGAATATCGTGGATATGATTCAGCAGGTATTGCAGTACAAGCAGAGAACGGTGTTGTTGTATACAAAGAAAAAGGCCGTATCGCAAAACTTCGTGAAATCGTAGATGAGAACGTAGCAGCAAGCGTAGGTATCGGACACACACGCTGGGCTACACACGGTGTTCCAAGTAAAGTAAACGCGCATCCGCATCAAAGTACATCAAAACGCTTTACACTAGTTCATAACGGTGTAATTGAAAACTATGAATTAGTGAAAAAGGAATATTTACAAGATGTAACGTTCGTAAGTGAAACAGATACAGAGATTATCGTACAGCTTATGGAACAACAAGTGAGCACAGGATTAAGTGTAGAAGAAGCGTTCCGTAATACGCTATCTCTTTTACATGGCTCTTATGCAATCGGATTACTTGATGCTGAAAATCCAAACATGATTTATGTTGCTAAAAACAAAAGCCCGCTATTAGTAGGTGTTGGTGACAACTTTAATGTTGTGGCAAGCGACGCTATGGCGATGTTACAAGTTACAGATCAATTTATTGAGTTAATGGATAAAGAAATCGTAATCGTAACGAAAGAAAGTATTACAATTAAAAACTTACAAGGTGAAACGATTGAACGTGCACCGTTTACAGCGGAATTAGACGCAAGTGATATTGAAAAGGGAACATATCCTCACTTCATGCTTAAAGAAATCGATGAGCAACCACTTGTAATCCGTAATATAATTCAAAAGTATCAAGATGAAAATGGCGAAATTGAATTAAATCAAGACATCCGCAATGCGATTTTAGATAGCGATCGTATTTACATCATTGCATGTGGAACGAGTTATCATGCAGGTCTTGTTGGAAAACAATTTATCGAGAAGTTTGCAAAAATGCCAGTTGAAGTGCATGTAGCAAGTGAATTCTCTTACAACATGCCATTATTAACAGAAAGACCATTCTTCATTTACATTTCACAAAGTGGTGAAACAGCTGATAGCCGTGCAGTACTTGTACAAACAAATGAAATGGGTCATAAAGCATTAACAATTACAAACGTGCCTGGTTCTACGCTTTCTCGTGAAGCTGATTATACACTTCCGTTATACGCTGGACCAGAAATTGCAGTTGCATCAACGAAAGCTTACACAGCACAGCTTGCAGTACTTTCAATTTTAGCAGCTGATATTGCTAAAGCAAAAGGTGAAGTTCTTGATTTCGATTTAACACACGAACTAGGACTTGTAGCAAATGCAATGATAGAACTTTGTGATCAAAAAGAAGAAATGGACGCATTAGCAAAACAATTTTTAGCGACAACGCGTAACTGTTTCTTCATCGGACGTAGCGTAGACTTCTACGTAGGATTAGAAGGTGCGTTAAAACTAAAAGAAATCTCTTACATTCAAGCAGAAGGATTTGCTGGAGGAGAGTTAAAACACGGTACAATCGCTTTAATCGAAAATGGTACACCAGTTATCGCACTTGCTACACAAGAGCACGTAAACCTTGGAATTCGTGGTAACGTGAAAGAAGTAGTAGCACGCGGAGCTAACCCATGTATCATCTCAATGAAAGGCTTAGAAATGGAAGGAGACAGCTTCGTATTACCAGCTGTACACGAAGCACTAGCACCGCTAGTAGCAGTTATTCCATTCCAACTTATCTCATACTACGCAGCACTTCACCGCGAGTGTGACGTTGATAAGCCACGTAACTTAGCTAAGTCTGTTACTGTTGAGTAGAGGTTGGTAGGGTAATAGATATATGAATCGGTACCCCTTTAGATATTGTATCTAAAGGGGTATTTTTTATTGAAAAAGAAAATCTAAAATTGGTAGGTGAATAGAACCCTATAGATTAAATTTTTACTTTATCAGATTTACTTTTATTTATCTGAATTTTCCGCTATCATTTTAAGTATGCGTGAACAATTTTCTTTATTATGAAGAGAAGAGACGATAGATTCATGGACATTATAAGGGGGCTTATTATATGGAAGTGAAAGCAAAAACATATTTAAGTATAGAAGAGATTATTTCATTACCGACCTTAGCGAGTACAAATATAAGTGATGATGGCAAAAACGTAGCATTTGTAAAGAAGACAGCTAACTGGGAAGACAATGCGTATAGAAATCATGTATGGATATATGAGAAAGATAAAGGGCAGAGTTACCCACTAACAAATGGAGATATAGATAGTACACATCCATTATGGTCTCCAGATTCTAAGACTATTGCATACCTTAGCCCAGGTGGGGACGGGGCTAATACAAATCAGATCTTTGTTAAGTCAATAGACGGTGGTAGTGAGGTTCAAATTACGAATGAGAAGGATGGAGTTAATACATTCAAATGGGAGCCTACTGGTAAAGGTTTTTATTATATTGCACAGTCAAAAGAATGTGAGGGCATAAAGAAACGTAAGGAACTATATGGAGATTTCCACCATGTAGGTAAGGAACATCGAAATAATTGTTTATACTACATTGAGATAGAAAAGGTAATACAAAATGATAAAGAGGAACGCGAGATTAAAGGTGTTTATCAACTAACGGATGGTAAGGATTTTTATATACATAACTTTGATATTTCAAATGATGGGAAAAAGGTTGTATGTATGGTTACACCAAACTTAAACGATTATATGAATGGTAATCTATACATATTAGATGTTGAAGCTGGGGCACTACAAAAGATGAATGTAGATAAGTTGTTGGGCGGGAGCGTTTGTTTTTCTCCAGAGGGCAGCAAAATCTGTTACTCAGCAAGCATAAGAGAGAAGGATTACTATAGAAACCATATACAAGATAGTATATTAGAGATATATGATATGAATACGGGAGAGGTAATTCAACCTTTAATAAATTTTGATAGTACGGTTATGCCATTACAGTGGACGGCTAAAGGGATTTTAATTAGATGGCAGGATAAAACGAATTACCGTATTGGATTGCTATGTGAGAATGGCACTGTGGAAATGCTAAACAAACCAGTAGATGGGTTTATAATGGATGCCGCTATAACAAGGGATGGCAATCATATAACATATACTAAGGCTATAACAAATGAAACCTTTGAAATCTATTTTGATGATAAAAAAATAACGAATGAAAATAGCTTTTTCGAAGGAAGGCTTAAAAGTAACAGAGAAATCATCTCATGGCAAAGTAGTGATGGTCTTGAAATAGAGGGTGTTCTATCAACTCCAGTAGAGTTTGAGGCAAATAAAAAATATCCCTTATTAGTAGTAATCCATGGTGGTCCGAATTGGGCGTCCTTTCCGATATTTTCAGACTGTTTTAATGAGAAATATCCGATTGAACAGTTTATCGAAAAAGGCTTTATCGTTTTAGAGCCAAACTATAGAGGGAGTTCTGGTTATGGTAATGAATTTTTAAAAGCAAACTATAGAAAACAAGGAATTGCTGATTATGATGATGTTATATCTGGAGTGGATGCAATAGTTGAAAAAGGGATTGTAGATAAAGATAGAGTAGGAGTTATGGGATGGAGTAACGGAGGATATATATCAGCTTTCTGTTCAACATTTAGCAGTAGATTTAAAGCTATTTCAGTTGGAGGCGGAATTACGAACTGGAGTACCCATTATGTAAATACCGATATCCCTTACTTTATTAGCATGTATTTAGGAAATGCTCCATGGAATGATCCAGATATATATAAGAAAACATCACCAATGACATATATTAAATCGGCCTGTACTCCTACCTTAATCCAACATGGTGAAAAAGATGCAAGAATTCCGACTGCAAATGCATATGAGCTATATCAAGGATTAAGGGGTATGGAAGTTGATACAGAATTAATTATATTTAAAGGAATGGCATATAGTCCTAATCAGCCGGGAATGAATGTAGCTATTATGAAACAGAATTTGATGTGGTTTTCCCATTATATTCTTGGAGAGAGTATGGAGGGTTTTAGAACTTTATAATGGATATTTGTACAGGATATACATAAGGTTGAAGCAGTCTTCATATTGAGATGATTTATTATAAAATATATACTTAAACTACTATCAGTACACACATCAGGGAGGACTAATATGACAGGAAATAAAAATGACTTACTAGTAGAAAAACGTGAAGAGTTATTGAAAGTATTGCAAGCTCGTTTTGAGAAAAACATGAACCGCCATGAAGGTCTTGAATGGGCTAAAGTTGAAACGAAGCTGACTACTAATAATGAAAAATTGTGGTCACTTAACGAAATGGAAGTAACTGGCGGTGAGCCGGATGTTGTCGGTTATGATGAAGAAAAGGACGAATATACTTTCTATGATTGTTCAAAGGAGAGTCCTAAAGGCCGCAGAAGTCTTTGTTATGATCTTGAGGCGTTAGAATCAAGAAAAAAACATAAACCAGAAAATAACGTTATTGATGTTGCCAATGCTATGGGCATTGAACTATTAACAGAAGAACAATATCGAGAATTGCAACAACTTGGGGATTTTGACATGAAATCATCAAGTTGGGTACAAACACCTTCAGATATTCGAGAACTCGGTGGTGCTCTATTTTGCGATTATCGCTTCGGACATGTTTTCGTGTACCACAATGGAGCAGACTCTTACTATGCTGCCAGAGGTTTTCGTGGCTCGTTAAAAGTTTAAATTAGGATAAATAAGAAAAAGAGCCTATAGGCTCTTTTTCTTATTTATATTTTAAAAGTAAACTGTTACTACGCAGTTTTACTTAATTTATATGTTCCGTGGTTGTTTTTACGGAAAAGTTTAGGGAAAACATAGCCATCTAATCCAATACGTCCAGCGTTTTGCCCTGCAACTAAAATGAACATAGTCAAAATAAGTAGGTTTGGGTTTACACTAACAGTTCCGCTTAATAAAAATGAAAGATTCATTATGATTCCGAAAAATGCAGCTGTTTTTGTTAATCCGCCTAAAATTAAACCTAGACCTACTAAAATTTCTCCCCATTGAACTAAAAAGCTAAATAGGTCTGCGTTTGGAAGAACAAAATGTTGAAGAAAATCTGCCCACCAACTTTGTACTGCAGGGTGGTCACCTGATGCTTGAGCAATAGCACCTTTTAGAAAACCACTTGCGTCAAAAGATTGTCCGAAGACTTTGCCTATCCCAGCAGCGAGCCATGTATACCCTATGTAAAGCCGTAATAATAATAATATGAAAGTAGCACGTTTATCAGTTCTTAAAAAATTGATAACCATTGAAATCCCTCCAATATTGTATTTACAAGTTTATTATATATCCATTGTGAACAAAAATGGTGATTTTTCATTTGTACATAAAGTATTTGGAAATGTATTGTTTGGAGGGTGAATAATACATGAAAGGAGCTCTCCACTAAAATAGGTAGCTCCCATAGTAAACAGATTCATGTACATTTTTTAACTAGCTTATTTTGTCTTTTTCTTATTATTTCTCCGGTTTTATATAAGGAACAACTTGTGCAGTAACGCCTACAGAAGCACCGCGAATAAAGTCTTGGTTTTCTAATGCCTTAAAGCTTTCTGTTTTTCCTGTTAGCATAACCCCTAAGATTGTCACTTGATCAAATGGTTTGCCCTTGTTTGATTTTAAAAACTTTTGGATAGTTTCGTCATGTCCGTCGTCATCGTATTGGTTAAGTGAATCAACGAACTCTTTGTACGCTTCTTCAGGGGACTTGTCTGGATTAAATCCATAAACGGGCATACCAGCAGGTCCTTTGCTTTCATCTCCAATTGGTGAGGTCATATATAACCATACAATGTTTAAGTTGTCTGGAATTTTTTCTTTAATTTCTTGTAGTGTGTAGGGCTGATTGAAAGAGATAGCAACTTCGGCAACATAGTTGTTCATTTGTGAAACTTCCCCTAATTCATTTTGCACACCATCAAAATATTCCTTAATAGCGGGATTATAAAATGTTGCAAATTTTTTCTTTGTTTGTTTATCGTACTCATAGAACTCTTTATTGGACCAATAAAAACCAGGCGTTAATTCATTGGAATCGATATTGATGCGGACCCAACCATAGGAGCTTGTTAATGTATTCCAAGGGACTACGTAACCATTAATGTTTTTAGAACGATTTGATATAATATTGCCGCCAAACATGGATGAATTACTCGTTACTTGAGAATCAATTTGTACATTCGGTTCTGCAATGTCGTTATGTAAAAAGAGTCGTTCGTGAAGCTTCGTAGAGCTTTTTGCTGCGAAGTAATTGCCAACTTTATAAAATATAGGGATAAGTATGATTACAACAATCATAGAGGTAATAATGCTTTTAAATAACTGTTTCCTTTTCGCTTTTTTTAATGCATCTTTTAAAGAAGTATCCATTAAGGTTTTCCTCCTATTTTTGAGTGAATTGCTTTACGTGCACGATGAAACTTTTGTTTGACGCTGTTTACTTGAATATCTAGTATTAGGGCGATTTCCTCATATGAAAAGTTGTAGTAGTACTTTAAAAAGAAGGCCTCTTTATATTCTAGTTTTATATCTTTTAATAGATAGAAAATCTCATCTTTATTTAAAACCGCGTCTAATTCTCGGTCTGTATATTGTAATTTTGCATAAATCTCTTCAGTTAAATAGATGTTTTGTTGCTCTTTTTTCCTTTTCAAGTCAATGTATTCGTTTAATGCGACTCTGAAAAACCATGGACGTATGTTACTCTCGGTTAGATTATCTAGCAATGTGTATACTTTATAGAAGGTATTTTGGATGATGTCTTCTGCATCTTCTTTTATAGCCCCTTTCGCTAGTAGTAGTTTGAACACTTCCTCCCCTAGATTGATAAGGTAGGAGGTCAATATATTTTCTTTTCCCATCACTTTTCCTCCCTACACTTATACAACGGATAGGTAATGATAAATGTATACACTTAAACTTAAATTAGTTATTAACTATGGTTTATAGTACATGATACTTTATAAATAGGAGTGGTTAATTTATTTTTGAAATATTAAATTTTTAATGATAAAATAAAATTTGGAGATATATGGATAGGGGGTAAAGACTCAATATGTGGATGAACTTGTAATGATTCGAAATTAGATAGATGAATTTTTCTCTCATAAGTGAGGGTTTATTTAGTTATCTGTAAATCATTCAAGGAATGCATATTTGGCTTGTACATCCCTTTTATAAGGATAGATGCCTATTTTATGTATCTGTCTTTTTTGTGGGAAAGTTTATATCTCTTATATAAAATATGCGTCCTTTAAACTTGGAGGAGTATATGATGAACCAATTAAAAAATAAAGTAGCAGTTGTTACAGGCGTAAGTCGTCTAGATGGTATAGGCACAGCGATTTGTAAAGAATTAGCTGGAGCAGGATACGATATATTTTTTACGTATTGGACAGAGTATGATAAAGAGATGCCTTGGGGCGTTGATAAAAATGAACAAATACAATTAGAAGAAGAGCTATTACAAAACGGTGTTAGAGTATCGAGCATGGAGTTAGATTTAACTCGGAATGATGCACCGAAAGAGCTTATAAATAAAGTTACTGAACAATTAGGGTACCCTTATATATTAATTAATAATGCAGCATATTCTACGAATAATGATTTCTCTATGTTGACTGCTGAAGAATTAGATAAGCATTATATGGTGAATATTCGTGCGACTACATTGCTCAGTAGTCAATTTGCCCGAGGATTTGATAAGAAATCTGGTGGTAGAATTGTTAATATTACTTCGGGGCAATTTCAAGGTCCTATGGCAGGAGAACTAGCTTATGCGACAACGAAGGGAGCTATTGATGCTCTTACTAGTACGTTGTCAGCAGAGGTAGCTCATTTAGGAATAACAGTGAATGCAATTAATCCAGGACCAACCGATACAGGATGGATGACTGAAGAGATAAAACAAGGGTTAAAGCCGATGTTTCCTTTTGGCAGAATTGGTGAGCCAAAGGATGCAGCTAGACTCATTAAATTTTTAGTAAGTGAAGAAGCTGAGTGGATTACTGGGCAAGTTATTCATTCAGAAGGTGGATTTAAAAGGTAAAGTGAAACTTTAATCAGTGGGGGGTTCATCCCCCACTGATTATTAGTTGAACCAATCGGGCTT
Organism: Bacillus sp. FG16; assembly: GCF_057809515.1. NCBI lineage: Bacteria > Bacillati > Bacillota > Bacilli > Caryophanales > Bacillaceae > Bacillus > Bacillus sp. FG16. The sequence continues at coordinate 16,722 of NZ_JBMDKC010000067.1, read as the reverse complement.
TTACGGGCAGTGAATCCCCCGCCTAACTTTTTTGCTTCCGCTGAATTTTGAGGCGGGATCTTACTGCCCGTTAATGCGGGATAAAAAGAAGGTATCTCACCCTAGTGAGATACCTTCTTTTTTAATCTTTTTTCAGTCTTCGTGCAACACCATTACCTAAAGACTGTAATCCTTGAACGAGGATAATCAGAATAAAGACGGTTGCATACATTACTTCTGGTTCGTAGCGTAAATGTCCGAATCGATATGCTAAGTCTCCTAGCCCGCCAGCACCTACAAGACCAGCCATTGCTGTTGCGCCGATTAAGCCAATCGTTGCAATTGTTAATCCAAGTACAAGGGAGGGACGAGCTTCTTTCACCATAACGTGCCAAATGATTTTTATAGTAGAAACGCCCATCGCTTGGTAGGCTTCAATGACACCGCGATCTACTTCTAGTAAAGCCGTCTCCATTAAACGTGCGATATAGGGAGCTGTGAAGACGACAAGTGGTACGATCACACCTTGCACGCCAATGGATGTTCCCATTAGAAACTTTGTAAAAGGTAAGATGAAGAATAATAGAATGATAAATGGAAGAGAGCGAATGGTATTAATAACCGTATTAAGAATAGGATAGATGATTTTATTTTCACGCTGCCCACCAGGTCTCGTTAAAACAAGTGTGACGCCAAGTGGTAATGCAATAAGGATAGAGATGAGTAATGAAATAGATGTCATTTGAAAGGTTTGAATTGTGGCTTCCCATATGACTTTACCCCATTCATCCAAAAAGGACTTGTTTCCCATAATCTGTTCTACCTCCTTCTACAATGATTCCTTGCTCTTGTAAAAATGATAAAGCACGGTGGATTTCATTTTGTTCTCCTTGCATATGAACGACTAGTTTCCCATATGCTTCATGTTTTAACTGCGTAATATTACCGGATAAAATATTCGGATACACTTGGAAACGTTTTGTGGCAACAGCTAAGGCAGGTTCACCTGAAGTAGTGCCAATAAATGAAAGTGTTACAATTTCTCCAGTATTCTGTAGTTCTTTCTGTACCTCTTCTGGAATTTTAGCTGCAAAGGCGCTATTTACAAATTTCTTCGTTGTTACATGTTGTGGGTTTGTGAAAATATCTTTCACAGTCCCACTTTCGACTACAGATCCATGTTCCATAACGGCAACGCGGTCGCATATACGTTGGATAACGTTCATTTCGTGTGTAATGAGTAAAATCGTAATTCCAATTTCTTCGTTAATCTTTAATAACAAATCAAGAATAGAATCAGTTGTTTCTGGATCTAAAGCGCTCGTTGCTTCGTCACTTAATAACACTTCAGGCTCATGTGATAGTGCACGTGCAATTGCAACGCGCTGTTTTTGACCGCCAGAAAGTTCACTTGGATAAGCATCTTTTCGATTGAAAAGATCGACAATGCGTAAATATTTTTCTACCCTTTTTTTAATTTCCGCTTTTGGAATGCCAGCAAGGCGTAAAGGTAATGCAATGTTTTCATAGATGGTAACAGTTTTAAGTAAATTGAATCCTTGAAAGATCATTCCGATTTTTTGTCTCGCTTTTGCTAGTTCTTTTGTCGATAACGTTGTTAAGTCTTGTTCGTTTACAATGATATTTCCTGTCGTTGGTTTTTCTAATAAATTTACACATCGAATCAATGTGCTTTTACCAGCGCCGCTATACCCAATGATTCCAAATACCTCGCCTTTTTCTACTTTAAGGGAAGTAGACTTAAGAGCCTCAACAGTCCCTTTTTTTGTTGAAAATACTTTGGATATGTTTTTTAATTCAATCATTATCGTCAGCTCCTACCAAGATGGTAAAACTGAACCATCAAATGTTTTCTCGATAAACTCTTTTACTTCTTTAGATTGATAAGCTTTCTTTAATTTATTTACAACGGCATCATCTTTATTTTCAGTACGAACAACAACCCAGTTCACATATGGTGAATCTTTTCCTTCGCGGAAAATAGAATCTTTCGCTGGACTTAATTTTGCACCTAATGCAAAGTTTGTGTTAATTGCAGCTGCTTTTACTTCACTTAGTTGCGTTGGTAATTGAGATGCCTCTAATTCGACAATCTTTAATTTTTTTGGATTTTCAATTACATCTTTTGCAGTCGCTTTTTCTGTAGCCTTTGGATCAACTTTTAAAACCCCTGCTTTTTCAAATAATTTTAAAGCTCGCAGTTCATTCGTTGGGTCATTTGGTACAGCAATCGCATCGCCGTCTTTTAAGTCTTTTACATCTTTTATATCTTTAGAATATACGCCCATAGGGAATGTTACTGTTGAAAATACTTCAGCTAATTTCATATTGCGTTCAGCTTTAAATACATCTAAATACGATTTCGTTTGGTAGCTATTTACATCAAGGCTTTTTTCATCTAAAGATACGTTTGGCGCTACATAATCATTAAATACTTTTATATCAATTTCCAGACCATCTTTTGCTGCAACTTCTTTTACCTTTTCAAAAATTTGTTCATGTGGTCCACCTGTTACACCGACAGTAATCTTTTTCTCGTCTAATGCTTTTACCTCTTTATCTGAACTCGCGCTACATGCGCCTAATAATAATACTGCTCCGCTTACAATGCTTAATAATACCTTTTTCATCTATAAATCCCCCTTCATATACGTTCCAAAATAAAAAGCACCTCCCAAAAATAAGAGAGGTGCCGAATAGACGAAATAGATTCCTCCCTTATCTTCCAAAACGAAAACTCGTTTTGCAGGAATTAGCACCTTAGCTTATACGTCATAAGCTCGGTTGCCGGGCATCATCGGGCCAGTCCCTCCGCCACTCTTGATAAGAGTATGTGTATGTAGTTTTAAATATGGTACTAATAGTAAATCGTACAAAAAGAATTGTCAATAATATTTTCAGAATATATTTTATTTTAAGGTAATCGGAACATTTCCTTTCTTATGGCCCATTTCTACATACGTATGGGCTTCTACAACTTCTTCTAATCGGTAAATTCTATCAATAACAGGTTTTAGCTTTTCTGTTTCAGCTAGTTGTTTTAGTAGGTTCATATCTTCTTTACTGACCTTTGCCATCATTCCGTTCACAGATACATATTTTCCATTAGGCATTAATGCATCTGTACAAAGAGACTTTTGATATTTTCCAACTGCGTCAAATATAATATCGTAGTGATCGCCCCGCTTAGTAAAATCTTCTTTCATATAATCAATTACGTTGTCTGCCCCTAAAGCTGTTACTAAATCGAAATTCGAACTACTACAAATGGCTGTGACAGTCGCCCCGAAGTATTTAGCAAGTTGTACGGCTGCCGTCCCTACTGACCCAGAGGCGCCGTATATAAGTACTTGTTGCCCTTTTTTTATCTGTCCTTTTCTAAGGAAGTGCAATGCTGAAGTTCCGCCAAAAGGAATAACAGCAGCTTCTTCATAGGTCACATTGGTAGGTTTTAATGCTATTAATCCACTTTCATGCACGCATGTGTATTCGGCATAACCACCAAGGTTGAGTTCTGTTAATGCAAAAACTGGATCCCCTTTTTTAAATTGTGTTACATCTGTTCCAATGTCTTCGATTTCACCGGATAACTCTACGCCAAGTATAGGTTTTCTCGGTTTTCTGAAACCTAATATGATCCGCATAGGAATCCAAAATAAGAGGGGGCTATTAAAGCCACGTATTCTACAATCTCCAGTCGATACACTTGTTGCGTGAATTTTAACTAATACTTCATTTTTTTTAGGTTTAGGCTTTTCTACATTTTGAAGCTGGAGAACATTAGGTGGTCCATACTTTGTGCAAATAATCGCTTTCATAATGACCTCCTGAAATGAGTTGTTATTATTTACATCATATTTAAACTTTTTCTCAAACATGTTGTTATATAGGAAATAAATTTAAAGATAAATATTACGAATTATATAGATTTCATAGGAATAGAGATGATATTATTTTTGGGAAGGAGGGGACGTTATGAAAAAACTTATTTTAATTTCAAGTCTAGTACTTGCAGTCGGTCTAGGAGTAGGGTGTAGTAATGAGGAAACAAAAAAGACTGATGAACCGAAAAAAGAAGCTGTGCAGAAAGAAAAGGAATTAACAGCGAAGGATGTTTTCAATAAAGCGAATGAAGCTTTTAAAAACGAAGAAAATGTAACGATGACATATGATGTGGGAATAAAGGCTGAAGGAACAGAGATGAATGTAATGAAGGCCAAAATGCAACTAGAGCCGAAGAAAAAAAACTCTCGTTCTGAAATGAATGTTTCTGGTACAGAGGTTATTGTTTATGATGTAGGTGGCAAAATTGCTGGTCAGGTGAAAAATCCTAATACGGGTGAAGTGATGTCTGTACCAGAGGAACAATTAAATGCTAACGGAATGAACGCGACTCAAGGAATGGTAGATAATTTAGAGATTCCATCGGAAATTTTAAATAAAGTGAAGATGGAGAAAAGTGGAGATAATTATAAGCTGAAGTTTGCATTAAAAGGGCAAGAGACAGAGAGTATGCTAGCTAGTATGGATGAAAAGCAGAAACAAATGCTACAAGGCCAAAATGCAAAGATAGAAGAAATAGATGGGGAATATATTATTACAAAAGATTTTAAATATGAATCAGCAAAGATAGATATGGTTATGAGTAGCAATGGTAAGGATAAAGCGCACATTATTACGGATGCAAAGTTTACATCGTATGATAAATTTGATCCAATACAATTGCCAGCAGCAAAGTAATCACTGTCAAGAGAGGTACCTGAAAGAACGGGTATCTCTTTTTGTTGCTAATAAGGAGAGTGTCCTTTGAAAAAAAGAAAGATAGCAGTGGTCATTGTCGCATATACGGTTTTGCTTGCAACGTCTGTACATACGTATAAAAAACAAATTGATCATCCTATTATGAGTGATGTAGGTAAATTGCTTCCGACAAAAATAAAACGTGTTGAAAGTGCTACGGAAGAGCACTCGTTAATAAAATTAGTGCGAGATGCAAAAGTTTCAGGAGAGAAAATTTCCATTGCAGGCATGCAACATAGCCAAGGAGGACAGACATATTATCCGAATGGCACGATGCTCGATATGAAAGGATATAATAAAATATTAGAATTCGATCCAGAGAAGAAGCGGATTACAGTTCAAAGTGGTGTCACGTGGAATGATATTCAGAAGAAAATAAATCCATATGGCCTTGCAGTACAGGTCATGCAGTCTCAAAATATTTTTACTGTTGGTGGTTCATTAAGTGTAAATGTACACGGGCGTGATATTCGTCATGAGGCACTAATTGATACAGTAGAGTCATTCAGATTGTTAATGGCAGATGGCACGGTACGTAATGTAAGTAGAGAAGAAAATGTAGAGTTATTTCCATATGTCATTGGTGGTTACGGTTTATTTGGAGTTATTTTAGATGTGACGCTGAAGTTAACAGATGATGAATTATATGAAATGCACACGAGAATGATAGATTATAAAGAATACGCATCTTATTTCAAAGAGAAAGTGAAAAGAGATGAGAATGTTCGTATGCACTTAGCGCGTATTTCTGTTGCTCCAAATTCATTTTTAAAAGAGATGTATGTGACGGATTATACTTTGGCACAAAATCAAAATATGAGAGAAGAGTACAGTGAATTAAAGGAAGAAAATATTATAGCTGCACCTAAATTTTTACTTGGGTTATCACGTTATAGTGATTGGGGAAAGAATACATTTTGGGATATACAAAGAGGTTATTTTGAACGTACAGATGGAAAGTATGAGACGCGTAATAATGTTATGAGATCAGATAGTGCTTTTATGGAATATGAAAATCCAAATAGGACCGAAGTGTTACAAGAATACTTTGTGCCTATAGATGCTTTCACGGAGTATATAGATGATTTACGTAACGCATTAAATGAAGAAGAGTTTAATTTACTCAACATTACGATTCGTTACGTGGAAAAGAATGAAAATGCAGTTTTGTCCTATGCGAAAGATGATATGTTTGCGCTGGTTCTTTTGATTAACCAGGGACGCTCAGAGAGTGAGATAAAGAAAACAGAGGATGTCATTCGGAAGATGATTGATGTTACTTTAAAGCATAACGGTAGTTACTATTTGCCGTATTATTCTTATCCAACGAAAGAGCAGTTAAAGAGGGCATATCCTCGTATTGAAGAATTTCTCAAGAAAAAGAAGGAAGTAGATTCAGAAGAGAGATTTGTGAATTTATTTTATAGGGAGTATACGAAATGACATATAGAAGATTTGTGGCTTCGCAAAGTATCATCATGATGGCAGGAAGTATGGTATTTCCTTTTTATATATTATTGCTTCGAAACGTTGGAAATAGCTTCTCGCAATTTGGCTGGGCGTATGGCTTATTTGCTTTAACATCAGCACTTGTATATCCACTAGTGGGAAAGATATCTGATCAAGTAGGTGATAGAAAATTATTAATAATATACGCTTGGTCCATGGCAATCTTAATGCTTTGCTTTCCGATTGCCACGGAAGTATGGCATGTGTATATTCTTCAAATTGTAATGGGAGTTTTAGGTGCTGTGCAGCGTAATACTGAGAAGACTTCATTAGCACGAAAGGTTGCGCAGGAAAAGGCTGGTTATGAGATTGGAAAATACCATGTGTGGACATCCATTGGCGGAGCAGTAGCGGTTATTGCCACGGGATATTTAGTAGATTTCTTTACGATTGGTACAATTTTTTATATTGCATCTATTCTATATGTAGTGAGCGGGATTGTATTAAGTAGTAAAAAAATATAACTATTCCTATTTTCACCTTAATACCCTTTATTTGTTATACTAAAAGGGAATACAAAAGAAAAGGGGACAGTGCCTTTGATGAAATTTGTAGTTTTAGCTATTCTTACTTTGTTTTTGATTCCATGGACAAGAAGCAGTAGTAAGCTTCGGGCAGTGGATAAGAAGGGAGATAAGAAGGTTGTAAAGGGTAAGAAATCATCTATTTTAGTTATTCCTGTTTTATTTTGGATAGGTATTGCAATCTATGAATACTTTTGGCTAATTGATGATCGAGTAGATTCGATTCTTACTCATTATTCTGTTGCAGTAGCAATTTTAATTGGGCTTGTTTTATTTTCACAAGATCAAATAGGGAAATTAGAAGGTACGCTAAAAGGACTTCTAATGTTTATTTTACTCGCAAGTTACGGCTACTTTGGTTATTTGCACGATATAGTAATCTCGCAAAAGAAATATGATTCTGTTGTTAAGGTAGAGAAAGATATTTCAGAGCCATTTACTGAAAATGACCAGCCGTTTACAGTGCCGCCAAAGACAGCGGAGAATAAGATGAAAAAAGTATTTGGTGATATTCCGAAAGTAGCTTATTTTGAGCTAGGAGAATTAACGCCACAAATGGTAAACGGCGAAGCTTTATATGTAGCGCCGATTGAAGTTTCAGGATTTTTTAAAGCGCGTAAAGCTGAGACAATTCCAGGGTATGTAACGATGTCAGGTACGAATCCTGATGCGGAAGCGAAACTGCACCTCGGTTATAAAATGAAATATGTGCCAAGCATGTTTTTTGGTAATAAGTTAGAGCGTGTGGTAAGGCAAGCAGAACCAAATTTAATCTTTAAAGGAAAACCTAAATTTGAGGTTGATGATCAAGGAAAACCATATTATACAATGACGTATGGTGAATTTATTTCAGGAAGATCTGGATTTGAGGTAGAAGGTGTTGTCGTAGTAGATGCACAAACAGGTGAAGTGAAAAGATATGATAAAGGAAAGGCACCTAAATTTGTTGATGGTGTATTAAATCATGAGACTGCATCTACGTTAAATACGTACTTTGGTAAATATATTCACGGATTTTGGAATACGAAATTCTCACAAACAGATATGAAAATTCCGACTGAGTGGGGAACGAAAGAAGGCGTGACCCCGATCTTTGGTAAAGATGGAACACTGTATTATTTTACAGACTTTACTTCTCCAAAAGAAGGAGTAGATTCAGCCCTAGGCTATTCATTAGTAGATGCACGCACAGGCAAGCTATATTACTATAATGGAAAAGAAGTAAAGGGGATTATGGATGGTTCAGCAGCTACAGAAGTAGTAGATAATTCCTTTAAGAGAGAGAAATGGCATGGGACAATGCCTGTCATTTATAACGTATACGGAAAACCAGCTTGGATTATTCCGGTTGTTGATGACGGAGGCCTAGTACGTGCACATACAGTTGTATATGCTGCTAATGCAAAAATATTTGCGACAGGTTCTTCGCAGAAAGAAGCGCTTGAGAATTATAAAAACGTAATGAGTGGTAATGGTGATACCTTTAGACCAACCTCAACAGGAAAAGAAGCGCAAAAAGAAGGTATTGTACAACGTGTATATAAAGAGAAATCAGGTGAAAATACAATCGTGTACGTACTTTTAGAGAATGAACAAAAGGTATTTATGATACCGGTGAAGAAATTCCCGTATGCTATGTTTACAGAAGTAGGAGACCCAATTCAAATTACATATTTAGATACAGGAGAGACGATGGCCTCGGTATCTAAATTTACGAATAGCAATGTGAAAAAGTAAAGCGATAGAATTTCTATCGCTTTTTTTTACATTATGAAAGAGGAAAATGCGCTGTACTTGACGTATGTTTATGATGTAACTATAATTGTTACGATTCAGTGTATATAGGAAAGGGTGAATTGAAAAAGTGAATGAAGTTAATCACGAAATATATAAACCTGTAAAGGCAAACAGGTTATGGATGATTCTTGTATTAGGAACACTTACGGCGATTGGGCCATTATCTATTGATATGTATTTGCCTTCATTACCGAAGTTAACGGATGACTTGCAAACAGGTGCATCCCTAGCGCAGCTTACATTAACAGCTTGTTTGCTTGGGTTGTCAGTAGGACAATTATTTGTTGGCTCAATTAGCGATATTTACGGAAGACGCAAACCACTTATTATTGCTCTTATTATTTATGTTGCTTCTTCTTTACTTTGTGCTGTTGCGCCATCTATTTGGACATTAGTATTATTGCGCTTCCTACAAGGAGCTTCAGGATCAGCCGGGATTGTTATATCACGTGCAATGGTACGTGATATGTACTCAGGTTCTGAAATGACGAAGTTTTTCTCACTGCTTATGTTAGTAAACGGAGCAGCACCTATTTTGGCACCAATTATTGGAGGGCAATTATTACAGTTTACAACGTGGCGCGGTGTTTTCATCGTTCTTGGAGCAATTAGCGTATTCATGTTAATCTCGGCTACTTTTGTATTGCGTGAAACATTACCTCCTGAAGAAAGAGAAACGGGTGGTTTGTCAGGGACTTTGGCGACGTACGGAAAATTGTTAAAGGACCGTCTGTTTATGGGATATGCATTGTCACAAGGATTAGTAACAGCGGCAATGTTTGCATACATTTCGGGCTTACCATTTGTGTTGCAGAACATATACGGAGCATCGCCACAGCAATTTAGTTTATTCTTTGCGATTAACGGCATCGGTATTATTATTGCTAGTCAGGTAACGGGTCGTTTAGCGGGGAAAGTGAATGAGAAGACATTATTTGTTGCTGGTATTATTATCGCAGCTGTTGGTGGCCTATCTTTACTACTGACAATCGCACTAGGAATAGGTTTAATCGGTGTTTTATGTTCGTTATTCCTTGTTGTATCAAGTGTCGGGGTTGTATCAACAACTGGGTTCTCATTAGCGATGAGAAATCAGAAGCAAGCTGCAGGAACAGCGTCAGCTTTATTAGGCTTATTACAGTTCATTTCAGGAGCGCTTGTCGCTCCGCTAGTAGGTGTTGGTGGGAGTAATACAGCGTTACCGATGGGTGTTGTTATTGCGCTTTGTGAAGTAGGAGCAGTATTATGTTATCTATTTATGGCCAGAAGAAGCGAGAAGCAGTTTGAACTGCAACAAAGACAAAATTTAGAGGCTTAACAAAAAGAACTGATTCAAAGGGAATGTTTGAATCAGTTCTTTTTTTCATTTTTTTGAAATACCTCATACATATTATTCATGATCGTATCATATAAAACAGCAAGTTTATCCCACACCCAGCGATTACTATCGACTTCTTTTTCCCCGCAGTCGATAATATCGGTATGGTCCGTAATTTTATACGCTTTTTTAACGATAATAGGAGCAATCTTCGGTATACGTGGGATTTCTTTTAAGATATCTGCGAAGTTTCCAATGTAGACATGACCGATGATTTCGATTGTTAATGATTTATCCGATATATTTAGCACGGTATGAAATTGATTTGTATGTTGTTGTTTTAAATATTGAGCTAACTTAAATGGAGCATGCTTCTTCTTTAATATGCGGCGAAGGCTCTCTGTATTTTCGATATGAAGTGATTTTTCGCGAATAAGGACACGAATATCTTCTCCCATAAAAGGCATTGTGTTGTACATAGATGATTCTCCTTAAAAACTTACATATGTTTGCGTTATGCATATGTAAGTCTAGCATGGTTTGTTCTTTATGTGTGCTTACAGTTTTGTAAGGTGATGTAGTAAAGCATTGCAAAAGTTATTTGTATAAAGTGACGATACTGTGACAAACATGTTGGTATATATATTACGATGTCGTCTTAAGTGTAAAAAGTAGGGCGTTCTCGGTATAATAACAAGTGGAGATAAAAGAAACTATAATGAGTAATAGCTGTAGATAAAAGGAGAAGAAGAGATGAAGAAGGTTTTGGGTATTGCTGTAATGGGAAGTATGCTCCTTCTAGCAGGGTGTAATGGAAATAAAGATACGAAAGAAACGAAAGAAAAGGTAGAGCAATCTGCTGAACAAACAGAAGAGATGAAAGAATACCTTGCAGTACATGAAAAATACGATATAAAAATGAATAAAGAAATTAATAAAGCACTGCAGTTATTTGAAGTGGCAAAAGAAAAGGGCGGTAAGGAAATAACGAATGCTACATATAAAGAAGATGTGCAAAAGGTAACAACGAGCATGTTAGAAGATATTGATCATATACGTAAAGAAATTCGTGTGCCGAAGTCGAAAGAGCAAGAACATGAAGTATATGTTGGTTTCTTGAATGAATCGGAACAAGCGATGAAAAAATTACAGAAGTTAGCTAAAGAAGAAGATTCATCGTTGATTCGTGATATAGAAATTAATTTTGCAACAGCATCGACATACTATAAACGTTTTCAAGCAGAAACGAAAAAATAACCTTGCCTGTGCAAGGTTATTTTTTCTTCTTACCATCTCCGTCTGCATCCTCGGATACTAATATTTTCTGTTCTTCGTGAAATTCGGAAATAGTTTGCCCGGTAATATTATCGAAAGGGGTATAAGAAAGAAGTGATACGTTTCTTTTTAATAAAGAGTTTATAGAAGCCGATGATGACAAGTATAACGATAGTTAAGGATAATCCTATAGTAGCAAGAAGTAAGGGATCCATCTTATAACTCCTTTAACATCATTTCTTGTTATGATAAGCCGAAAACTGTAATTTCGATAAAAGAATTAAAAACTGATTTTTCTAAATTTATCCAATTTGATTGACTTTTCAATTTTTCAGAATTATAATTCGAAATATACAATTTGAACCAAATAATAATATAGCAATTTACTTATCCAGAGAGGTAGAGGGACTGGCCCTATGACACCTCAGCAGCGGGTTCTGTAATAGGAACACCGTGCTAATTCCAGCAAGCAAGTCTTGAAAGATAAGTGATGGGCCTTTGTTTGTTAAGCCTTGATCTTATTTTTTAAGATCAAGGCTTTTTGTATTCTGAAAAGAGAAAAGGGAGTAATGGAAAAAGTACATTCATAAAACAAAGTAAATTCATGTGTTTAGGGGGTTATTGAAGTGTATGTAATTAAAAAATTATCGGTTATGGTGTTCACACTATGGGTTATTACGACAGTGACATTTCTAATTATGCATATTATTCCGGGAGATCCATTTTCATCAGATGCAAAAATCTTTCCTGAAGAAGTGATCCAAAACATGAGAGCGAAGTATCACCTTGATGAACCGTTATGGAATCAATATGTTGCTTATTTAGACGGTGTAGTTCATTTTGATTTTGGTGAATCTGTTCAATCAACCGGGCAAGGTGTATCAGAAATTATAACAACTGGCTTTGGTCCATCAGCAATTATTGGTCTACAAGCACTTGTTATTTCATTGTTGGTAGGAATTGCGGCAGGGATATTTGCTGCTCTATATCATGGGAGAGTAATTGACTATAGTGTGAGTTTGCTCGCAATTCTAGGTATTTCTATTCCAAGTTTTATTTTAGCACCACTATTTATACAAGTATTTGCTATCCAATTTGAGTTTTTACCAGTAGCCTCTTGGGGAACATTCGAACATACGGTATTGCCATCCTTTGCATTAGCGTTAGGGCCAATTGCAGTTATTACAAGGTTTGTTCGTTCTAATATGATCGAAGTACTGCAGAGTGATTATATTAAGCTAGCAAGAGCAAAAGGTATACCAATTAAGAAGATTATTATAAGACATGCTCTTCGAAATGCGATTGTTCCAGTACTTACATTTGTGGGACCGTTAATGGCTGGACTTTTAACAGGGACTTTCGTTATTGAAAAAATCTTTTCAATTCCTGGCCTAGGAAAATATTTCGTAGATAGTATTTTTAACCGAGACTATCCGGTGATTATGGGAACAACGATTTTCTATAGTGCATTATTAATTGCTTGTATTTTTATTACAGATATTATTCACCGCATTGTTGATCCGCGTATTCGTTCTATTACATAAGGAGGGGGGATATTTAAATGGGAGCTTATGAAATTAATGAACAGTTATTAACGAAAGAAGAGAAAAAAGAATTAACGATAAATAAAAATCAGCAAACGATTAGCAGAAAGAAAGAAGTGTTTCGTAAGTTTATATCGAATCCAATCGCAGTTTTAGGAACAGTGACGTTATTGCTAATTATTGTTTTCTCGCTTATTGGCGAAAGTTTAACTTCATTTACTGCGAGTGAACAAGTAAAAGAGGCAACAAATTTACCGCCGAGTAGTGAACATTGGTTTGGAACAGATGATCTAGGGAGAGATATTTGGGCACGTACTTGGGCTGGTGGGAAGATTTCACTAACAGTTGGATTAGTAGCAGCTGCCCTCGATATAGGGCTTGGTGTACTAATTGGTGGATTTAGTGGATATGTGAGAGGGCGTAATCGCCTTGGAACGTTAATTGATGAGTGGATTATAAGAGGAATTGAAGTATTATACGGCATCCCATATTTATTAATTGTTATTTTACTATTAATTGTTATGAAACCAGGTCTTTTCACCATTATTATCGCCCTTGCATTAACGGGATGGATTGGAATGGCTCGTCTCATTCGAGCACAAGTATTGTCTTTAAAACAACGAGAGTTTGTTATTGCAGCAGAGCGATTAGGTACATCACATATGAAAATTATATATGGGCATTTAATTCCGAATTTAACAGGGATTATTATCGTAAATTTATCATTTACAATTCCAGCAGCTATTTTTTCAGAATCATTTTTAAGCTTTATAGGACTTGGAGTACAATCACCAGCGGCAAGTTGGGGGACGATGACGAATGATGCACTTGGGACATTATTGAGCGGAGAATGGTGGCAGCTATTTTTCCCGGCAATCATGATTGCACTCATTATGTTCGCATTTAATGCAATTGGTGATGGTTTGCAAGATGCGATTGATCCAAAAATCGTCAAACGGAATCGAAAGGAGAAAAAACATGGCACAAATCTTATCTTTAGAAAACGTAACGTTAGCCGTTGAAAAAGAGAATAGTAAGCAAGCGATTGTGAAACATGTTTCCTTTTCTATGAACGAAGGTGAAATAGTTGCACTTGTAGGAGAAAGTGGTTCAGGAAAAAGTGTCACAGCACAATCCATTATCGGCTTGAATCAAGAATCAATTCATATCGATGATGGAAATATAGCTTTCCAAGCAAAGGAATTAACGAATTTACAAGAGTCAGAATGGAATCAAATTCGCGGAAAAGATATTTCCTTTATATTTCAAGATCCGCTTTCATCTTTAAACCCAACGATGAAGGTAGGCAAACAAATTACAGAAGTAGTTTTGCAACATGAGAAAAAATCGAAAAGAGAAGCAAAGGAAATTGCGATTAACTTGTTAACAGATTTAGGGATACATGAAGCAAAGAAACGCTTTGAACAGTACCCACATCAATTAAGCGGAGGTATGAGGCAGCGTATTTGTTTAGCAATTGCGTTTGCTTGTCATCCAAAGCTTGTAATTGCAGACGAGCCGACAACAGCGTTAGATGTAACGATTCAGAAACAAATTATGGGGCTATTAAAAGAAAGAAAAGAAAAACAAAATACGAGTATTTTATTAATTACACATGATTTGGCACTTGTACGTGAAGTAGCTGATCGAGTAGTTGTTATGTACGGGGGACGTGTCGTTGAAAAAGGAACGATACAGGAGGTAATAGGTTCTCCTAAACATCCATATACGAAAAGTTTATTACAAGCAATTCCGAATATGGATGATTCCGAAAAGGTATTACGTGCTATAGAAGGAACGACACCTTCCATTGAAACATTAAATAGCTTTGGTTGTCCCTTTGTAAATCGTTGTCCAGTAGCGATAAAAGAATGTATTCATCGTTTCCCAGAGAGAACAACATATTCTAAGGAGCATAGTTCACATTGTTGGCAGCATGTTCTAGAGCATAATAAAGCGAAATCAAAAGAGAAGGTGAATGCCTCATGACGACAGATTTAATTACTGTAAAGCAAGTAATGAAAACGTACGGAAGTAAAAGTAAAGAAATCACAGCGTTAAAAGACATATCACTTTCTATCCCGAAAGGAACAACACTTGGCATTATTGGTGAAAGTGGTTCAGGAAAAACAACACTTGGAAAGCTCATAGCAGGGATTGAGAGTCCAACGTCTGGTGAAATTGATTATAACGGTCAAGTCGTTCACAAGCTGAAGTCAGCTCATAAGCGAGAGTTTTTACAGAAAGTACAGTTCATTTTTCAAGATTCTACAGCTGCATTAAATCCGCGCTGGAAAGTACGCGATAGCGTAACGGAAGGTTATATTTCATTCGGTTTAGGTGATAAAGGGTTGAAGGATAAAGTAGCAGGTGATGCGCTAGAGCGTGTTGGATTAGATAGAAGATATATTGATCGATATCCGCATGAATTTAGCGGAGGACAACGTCAACGTATCGCTATTGCAAGAGCGCTATTATGTGAGCCAGAAGTATTAATTCTTGATGAACCAATTTCGGCATTAGACGTTTCATTGCAAATTCAAATTGTACATCTGCTGCAAAAGATTCAAAAGGAGCAAGGCTATACATATTTATTCATCGCGCACGATTTACCGATGGTTCACTATTTATGTGAAAAAGTAGCTGTCTTATACAAAGGAGAACTTGTTGAATTTGGAAATACGGACGAAGTGTTCCGTAATCCACAACATTCTTATACAAAAACATTATTAGCATCAACACCAAAAATTTCGGGTTAAAGGAGAATGTAGGATGAAGAAGTTTTTACTGTTTGTCATTATGACTGTTTTAGCGATTACTTCGGTCGCTTGCGGTAAGAAAGAGACGCAAAAGGCGAGTGCCGGTAAGGGAGAAGGAGATCGATTAGTAACGAATATTAGTAGTGATCCATATACACTTGATTCTGCTATTGCAACAGATAGCACGTCAGGTTATATAATTGGGCAGTTGTTTTCAAGTTTATATACGCAAGATAGTGATGGGAAATATCAAAATGAATTAGCAGAGAAAGAAGAAGTAAATGCTGATGGAACTGAATATACAATCCATTTGAAGAAAGATATTAAATGGTCAGATGGTTCTCCTATTACGGCAAATGATTTTGAATTTGCATGGAAGCGATTGTTAAATCCGAAAACGGGTTCTATGAATGCGACAGAAATGTATTTCATTAAAGGGGCAGAGGCATATAATACTGGAAAAGGTGAAGAGGGACAAGTTGGTATTCAAGTCGTTGATCCTCAAACATTAAAGGTAACTCTTGAACATCCAGTTGCTTCTATTAAACAAAAATTAGCAAGCTCATTATTTATTCCATTAGCTAAAAAGTCGATTGATGATAATAATAAATTAAAAACAGATCCAAAAGAGTTAATTACGAATGGACCATTCACGTTAAAAGAGTGGAAGCATAACCAGGCTATTACAGTACAAAAAAATAAAGAATACTACGATAAAAAGGTAACTCTAAAAGAAATTGAGTTTCGTATTATTCCAGACTCTAAAACAGCGTATCAATTATTTAAATCAAAAGAATTAGATTTACTAAGTGGTTTACCACAAGAGATGATTGAAAAAGAAAAAGGAAATAAAGAATATAAGCGTGTTGCAGGATTCTCATCTTATATTTATTCGTTTAACGTAGAAAAAGAGCCGTTTACAAATGCGAAGGTACGTAAAGCATTTTCATTAGCGGTTGATCGTAAATTTATCGTTGAAAAATTGTATAAAAATAATGCGCAAGAAGCATATGCATTCGTTCCAGAAGGAGCAAAAACACAAAGTGGTCGTGATTTCCGTAAAGAAAAAGGTGATTATGTTAAATTTGATCCAGCAGAAGCGAAAAAATTACTAGAAGAAGGTATGAAAGAACAAGGGTGGTCTATATAAGTTCCGTTTAATGTTTTAACATCGATAAAAGTGTCTATACTGCTTA
>NZ_JBMDKC010000066.1:0-32826 GCF_057809515.1 Bacillus sp. FG16 | reverse complement strand
GAATAACGTTTTTTGACACTTGGGGGTAGTCTTATTTCTTAAGTTGATGGGCATGTGGATTCAGCCCTGTAAATAATAAAGCTGGTAAAGCAATGAGTCCACCACCACCTACAACTGAATCAATAAATGCAGCTAAAAATCCAAAAGCAATCAAAATAATTAATACGGATGGGTCTAAATAAAAATCCATATTGTTAACCTCCCCTTTAGTCACTATTCGAATAGTAACTAATAATTTGCTAAATGTAAACAGTTATTGTAACGTTGAAATATAAATGCAAACATCGGAGGACGAAAAAAGTGGACTACATAGTGCAACAGCTTAAAAAAATTGGTTTCAATGAATATGAAGCTAAATCTTATGTATCTCTTGTTAAACAAGGGCCTGTCACAGCCTACCAAGTGAGTAAGGATTCGGGTGTCCCAAGAGCGCGAATTTATGAGATTTTAGGTAACCTTGTAGAAAAAGGAATTGTCATGAAGGAAGAAATAAATGACACCACTCGCTATTCACCTCTACCTGTTGAAATCTTTTTACAGAAGGCGCAATCAGAATGGCAGTCTACTTATGAAGGAATCAGTGATTCATTAAAAACACTAGAAACTTCCGAGGAAAAAACGGATAATCGAGTGATTACTTTAAAAGACAATCAAACAATCATTAGCTATTGTCAGGCATTAATAAAAAAAGCAGAACGACGTATTGTCATTTCAATGTGGGATGAGATGTATGAAGCGTTAAAAGAAGATCTATCTGAAGTAGCTGATAAAGTTACAATACAAGGTATTACCCTGCATGTTGAAAATCCAATTAAAAATCTAGAAGCCCATCGCATAACACCTTATACAGAAACCTTGTCTACAGATCATTGGTTTATTGTATCGATAGATTCTAAAGAGATGATTTATGGACCATCACTTGAAGAGCGTAATATTGCTTTTTATACAGATGATCCCGTTCATATATACTTATTAGAGGATTATGTATGGCATGATGTGTTAGTAAATCGACTTGTCCGACGTAGCCAAGATGACTTGCAGCAATGGATTACTGCAGAGAGAAAGTCTTTCTTTATGGGGAAATGAGGAACATATTCAAGAGCAAACCAAAAGATTTGCGTATTAAACCTAACAACTTCTCCGTACAAAAATAGCCGACTATTATATAGTAAATATTCGGCTATTTTTGTATAAATTTATACAGACGCTGCCATTACCCCAGCGATTAATGAGATAAACGCTTCTCCCACTCTTTCACCTTTTCAATTGTTACATCTAATTTTTTAGCTTTTTCTTCTACACTCATTCCTTTAAAGAGCATTCCAGCTGCCGAAAGTGCTTTATCAATTTCTTCTTGCTTCTCCTGTTCATATAAACGACCTACTTTTGTCATCCGTAACCACTCCTTTACCTTTTTATATGCCTTCTTCTATTTTATCATCCAATCTCCACAAACCGTCCAAACTCCTTCAAAAACCTCAACTTAAAACTCCCCACAGGTCCATTCCGATGCTTCGCTACATGAATCTCCGTCATCTCCTTCTGCTTCGTTTCCTTATCGTAATAATCCTCACGATACATAAGCATAATGACATCCGCATCTTGCTCAATTTGTCCTGTCTCTCTTAAATCAGATAAAAGCGGACGCTTATCTTGCCGTGACTCTACAGAATGAGATAACTGTGACAGTGCTACTACACAAACATTTAATTCACGCGCTAATAACTTAAGCTTACGAGAAATCTCACTAATCTCTTGAAATCGATTGCCCTTATGCTTCGAATCGCCTGTAATAAGCTGCAAATAATCTACAATGACTAAAAGCTTTTTATCACCGTGTTTCCTCTTTAACTTACGAGTTTGCATCCAAATATCTTGTACCGTAACGCCTGCATTGTCGTAAATCTCAAATGGCAACTCACCAATCTCCGCAAACGCCTTACTTACCTTCTCCCAATCTTCCATCGCAAAACGATGCTTCGGATTTTTCAGCCTACCTCCTGACACTTCACCTATGCAAGAAGCCATCCTTTTTAACAATTGCTTACTACTCATCTCTAACGAAAACAATCCAACCGCCACTCCAGACTTCGCCGCATGCAATCCAACATTAAGCGCAAACGCAGTCTTCCCCATAGAAGGACGCGCACCAAGAACGACAAAATCACCTTCCTGCAATCCGCACGTCATTTTATTTAACGATGTATAACCAGTCTCAATACCAGTAATCTCTTTCACATCTTGATGAAGCTCCTCATACAAATCAACTAACGCATCCTTCAAATCAAACTCACATACAGAGTCTTTCTCCTCTAATTCACAAAGTGCCGTAATCGTCTCACCGATAACTTTCTCACTCTTCTCCGCAATAAGACGCTCTCCCATCTTGTGCCCGATAACACCAGCCTGATACATTTTCCACGCACCTCGAACAAGCCCCTCATAATAAGAGAAGTTGGCAGTAGTAGGCACACCATCCATTAACCCTATAAAATACTCCATTCCCCCGATCCCCTCTAAAAACTTCGGATCTACCCGAGAAATGAACGTCACAAGATCAATCGGTTGCCCCTCTGATTCCATCTTTCGCATTAACTGAAATATAGACTTATGTACTGGCATAGAAAAATACTGCTCCGTCAAACGGCACTCCTTAATAAGCTCTCCATCAATTAATAGAGAACCTAACACCGTCTTCTCCGCCTCCACATTTTGAATACTCATGGCCGCCACCCGCGCTCCGCTAAAAAGCGCTGCAACTCTTCCTCAGATGGCGCATTCTTCTCCCACTCCTCACACCTCGCCAAAAACTCCTCCGTCTCCCCCGTACTAACAGACGACTCCTTCTTCCTAAAGCTCGCCGTATCCGCCTCAACCTCAGAAACTTTCGTAAAACCTTTCCCATGCCAACCTCTCAAAATGCCCTTCACATAAGCAATCGTTCGCTTATTATTCTCAAACGCAATTTGAAGAGCCTTCAGCACAAGCTCCTCCGACAAATCATCCATCCACGCACTCAGTTCCTCCACCGCAAAAGGAGACAAACTACCGAAATGTTGCTCATAAAAAGAAAACACACGACTTCCCGTCTCTTCCTCTATAACCTCTTCTTCCGCCTCTATCTCCTCACAAACTGGCTCAACATCATCCACAGCCAAATCACTCGGCATACCGAAATGCGCTAAAAGCATCGGAACATTCAGCTCTTCCTCAGCGCACTTCTGAAGAAACATATGTACAAACTCCTTATTCTTCACACCCTTAAGCTCACGAAGCACGCACTTCTCCACATTCGTATTCGTCACCGGATTATAACGAAGCCAATTCAAAACGAATAACTCCCGCGTATCCGCATCATAAAGAATCTTCCCATAATCAATGAAGCGCTGCACAAGCTTATCAACAGTCTCCCGATTATAACCTGTCTCCATCTCAGCTAACCGCTTCGGAAAAGGAAAAATCCCACACTGCGTCGTCTTCGAACAAGTTAACAAATACACATAAAAGTACCGCTCCTCCGGCGTCAAATCCAAAACAAAATCATCCTGCCAAAAATTCACCTGCACATTACGATACACCGCCATCCTAATTCCTCCCGTCTCCGTTCAAAAGTAAAAGCCCCTTCATAATATATATGGGAGACTGGCCGGGTTTTTGGCGTGTTATTTTAAATTTTTTTTGACTACTACTACGGTGTTTGTTGTTGTTTTTGTTTTGTTATGTTTTTTCTTAGTGATTTATTACTTGGGAGGGGCTTGTAAGGGGCTTAGGAGGGGATAGTTATCGGGTTTTGTTTTTGCTTCGATATATTCTGTTAGTTCTTCTTGTGTTTTCTTTCAGATTTCTGTTATGTATTCTTCTTCAGATAGGATTCTTGTTGTGGGGTTTTTCCGTTAGCTTTTATTATTTGTGAGATTTTATTTTGGATTAGTTTGTTGTAGGTTGGCATGGGATTTTCCCGCTAATCATTTGATTATGTCTTAGATCCATTAGCACTAATGGATCTACAGAAACCACTACTCTTTTTAGCTAATTTTAAATACATCTATAAAATAAATTATTGTAAAACCAAATATAATTTCATCTTAAAAATCCACATCCCATGGTATAATCATCCATATGATTTTATATTTAATTTCTTATATTCTAGTGATATATAAACAAGAGACAGAATACATACTATTTGCTTAGATTAGATAAAGATAATTACCGATAAATTTAATTTAAAAATCCCAGACACGCATTATAATGAATAAGCTCTAGTCTATGCTCTATCACCGACTGAAAATGAAGATATACACAATACCCTCCCCTTCTTCATTAAAGCAAACCTAATAATACGATCAGGAATAAAAGTAACTTTATATAAAATCACTATTCTTGCGTTTGAACTAATCCAAATACACAATAAACACCCCATTGTAGCCAATTAAATATAGAACCCTTTTAGGAAGTTATCGTCAAAACATAATTCGTATTTAATGGTACTACAATTGGTATACATGGAATTGACAAGACTTTAAAACATAGGTTAATCCCTAGATTAAGGTAAAAATTTATATAATTATAACTAAAGGAGAATTACACTATGAACCAAGCAACCAATATAACTCAAACAATAGAATTTACTGTTGAAAATGGAATATTGACTGAAACTATTATAGAAAAAGGACAAAAAATACAATTTCATAAATTTACTACTTACTGTAAAGACGTACAAGGGACTAGTAAAGAAGCTAACCCTCGTAAACAAGACATCTCTAAAAAAAATAAGGTAGCTAATAAAATTCGTGAAACATTGCTTGATCCTGAAATTTCATTTCACACACGTAATAAGGGCATAACATATTTTGCGGAAGACATAGAGATACAGGATCTTGGAAATAGTACTTCTACGGTTAAAATTTTCTTTGCTGATCCGTCCTCTCAAGGAAGTGTAGATGGTGGTCACACTGAACTTGTAATATTAGATGAGATCGGAAACTATCCAGAGTGGAAAAAGGTTAATATTGAGGTCATGACTGGAATTAAAAGCCCATTTACTCACGTTTCAATTGCGGAATCTCGTAACACTGGAACTCAAGTAACTGCCGAAACATTAGATGAACTAAGTGGTATGCATGATATTTTGAAGAATCACCTTTCTAATACATCATTTGGTGATCGTGTTTCCTATAAACAGAACGAGCATAAAGAGGATGGGAAAAATCTAACGATTACACTAATAAAAAAGTTTTATGAGACATTTAATATTCGCGATTATGCTGATAAAGATCCTAAAGGAGTCTACAGCTCTAATCAAGGTGTTATTAATAAATATCGTAAAGAATATGAAGAACATGGAAATACTACAGGAAATGTTTATGAAAAAATGAAATATATTTCACCTGATATATTTAAATTAACATATTATATTCACAAAAACTTTAAAGACTTATATAACAAACATGGAAAAGGAAACTTTCTTGCCAATAAATGCGCTGATTTTAAAGAAGGCTCCCGCAAAGAATTGGTACTATTCGGTCAAACCGATGAATATTTAGATTACAAGGTGCCAAACGGACTTTTATTTCTTGCTCTATCTGGTTTCCGCCAATTTTTAGCAGAGGACAAGCATGGTTATTATGCTTGGAAGTTTGATATTTTTGAAAGCGAGAAGCAAGAAGAGTTATTAAAAGTAATTTTTGAAATCCTCGCATCTGGAATGAGAAATCATGATAATAATCCTCAATCAGTAGGTAAGGATGCAATGCTATGGCAATTAGTTAGAACACAAGTACTTATGAAGGCTTACATGAGTCAGTGGTTATGATAATTATTTTAATAAACATACTTAGGTGAAAAATGAGTCATCCTTTTTTACAAGGATGACTCATTTTTCTATAATTAAAACTATCTCAAAATAAAAAGAATAAGTTTTCTTCCTGATTTCAACAATATATCTTTTTTGTTTTAAGCTCCTAGTAATCCCTTACTCTTTGCATTTTTTTGTTATGCTCCTAATGTTACTAAACATCTTATAAATATTTACTATCTGAGTCAAATTTTTTCAAAGCATTCTTCTATTTGATCCCGAATATATGAATTTACTCTTTCAGTTAATTGATATATGCCATGAAAAGCTCATGTCACTCTTGACTACCCATATCAATTTCAAAAATTGTGATGAAGTTTTTCAGGTTACAAAATTAGCTAACGCCATATTGAATTGTGTGTTACACCATGTAACAGTCGTTAGTACTATTGCATAATCGTTTCGAGCTAAGGATTAAATAGAAAAAAGAAGAGCTCTACACCACCAACGTAAAGCTCAATATTTCTAAACCTCATATCTATCTTTTTGATAACAGAATTGGTTTTCACGCTGAATACTATCACTATTTACTTTTCATCTTGGTTTTAACTATTCCCATTTATTAATAACTAAATTTTATCTATAGTATTTGACATTTTTCACACACTCACTACCGATTTCTCTTTTTTAAGTAAATTTCTTTTAACCAAATTTATGCAATAATTTAGAGTTAGTCTTAATGCATAAAAAAGCGATTCATATTTTAACCCAACATCATATTATTTGAATTAAGTTACTTTCGTAATAGAAGTGAATTCACTAAATATTCTCATAAAAAGTAAATGAATATCCTCAAAACCATTTCATGTAAGTTACTCTCTTATTTTTCTTTCCATCCCTCTAATTCTGCTTTTTTAACCAATGCAAGTAATTGATGACTCTGTATAGAGTTTGGTAACTTTAATGGTATATTGCAAGCAATCTTTAGAGCTTGAATTTCTGAAAGTGTCGCGATTTTTTTTGTAGTTACAAAATGTTGCACACCCTTCCAATAGATTGCTCCTTTATTAACTACTTCTGTTTGTGCCTCAATACCATTAACCATTTTCTGATCTTTACGTGCTTGCTTCTCTTCACATTTAATATCTCTAATATCTACTAAAACACTCTCAATCTTTGGATCCAATTTAATTGATAAACTTTTAATACAATTCCAACATAATTCCTGTTTACACCACTGAGTTACATTCACAACACCACGAGAAGGATCAGTTATAGATTCTAACACTAACTTAGTTATTTTTACCATGATTTCGGTGATTATTTCAGGAATTTCTTGCCTATTCCATATCAGCTGAAAATCTAAGTTTTTTTGATCATATTGTGTTTTAATTAAATACGCAAAAAGTGAAATTGAGTATGTGACAATATTAGCCCGGTATCCACTTTCATACCATGGTTGCTTTGTCACTAGTTTTTCTACATGTTTAAATAATATATATAGCGCTACAGACTCTTGAAAGTATCTATCATTAAATGATGCTTCTGACGCTGACCAATTATTATCAACCCATTGAGCAAACTCTTTAAAATTTCTTTGTGCACCTTTACTAACAATATGTGGGAGACAACGCCATGAATTACGTGCTTTTGCCAAATCCGTTTTAGAAATTAGCTGTTCTTTCGGATTTTGCAATAAAAAGCGTTTCTTTTCGGACTTCGTCATACGCATTTGGGCCTGCAAATACTGTCCCCTTGCTCTTTCATAAAACCAATGTGTATCATACTGAAAACCGCCAACTGCAGGAGCAAAGATCCTCCTTGATATTTGTTCCATTCTAATATGATATGGGTGAGTAGAAAAGAAGTCTGCATCACTAACTTTATTTTGACTGTTCGACGAACGTGAAATTTTTTGTAATAAATCCTGTGTCTCATCCAAGCCCTCGTTAATTTGAGTTAACTTCATTTGTAAAGTAATTTCACTCAAATTAGCCTTATCTCGGTACCTTGCATTTGATAGTGAAGCTGTTGTTTGTCCACCATTAATAATTTGAAAATCCTTTACATAAGTAATAAATTTTCCATCTGATTTACTTTCCACTTTAACATTTACAGCAGTTGCGGACACACCATTATTAAAGGCAAAAAACATTTTTGGTTCGTTTATAATAGTATGCCTAATTTTTTTATTAACAGCTACTTTAGTACTTAAAAATGAACGTACATTCCCTTCTAATAACTGTGCCCCATAAAAATCATAAATATCCGCTAATACTTCACCAGGAATAACACATAAATAACATTGATATTGCTTATTCCCATCATTCCCAGTCTCCAAACATGGAATCCCATTAACTAAATAATCGGTAAAATCAATTTCAATACTCTCCCTACCAGACTCTGCCAAGTAGACTTTATAAAGACGCTCCACATCCCATACTTGACATTCTATTGGCACCCCCGCATATTCCTTAGAATCAAAATTTTCAATCCGCCCACTCATAATTCGATCTGTAAATAATAATATCCGATATTTGCGTACACGCTGTCTGCTTGTCAATAGTAAATCTATTAAATCAGAAGCTGCTGTACTGATTTCGACTTTCCCTTTTAAATCGTTGTTAAAAGTCTCGTCAATAAAACGAATTGGCCATTCAAATATTTTCTCAGCTTCTTTGCGAGTCAATTTTTTTTCTTCGCCATCTCCACTATAATTCGATACAATTAAATTTAAGGTATAATCAAATTCATCTAAAACATATCCGTCTACACGTAGCTTACGATTTCTTAGGCCGACTCCAATATAAAATGCATTCTCGAAATCCGGCAAAACTTCAGAGCTAATTAGAAAATTTGATACAATACCAACAAAAGCTGTACTCGATCCCTCTCCATATGCAGCAGCTGTTGTACGAACATCCTCCAATAATTCTTTTCTAAATTCTTTTAAATCCATATATAAACAGCCTCCAATATTACATGATCTTCCAAGGCTCTATCGCTGGTATGCTAAGTTGGTAATTAACATTTGTAATTTGAGCAGGTACGTTATCCATTGTCAATCGGGGGAATTTTTCATCTATGAGGAATCTGTTATTCCCTCTTAATTTATACGAAATTTCACTATATTCAGGAAGATTAATATATCCATATTTTAATAATTTTTCATTAAATAAATCACTAGCTACATAACTAGATTTTAATCCTTCTTTGATTTCCTCTATCTTACTATTTAATGTGAACCCATTTTCATCAGTAGGTGCTGTTTTATCAACAAAATAAAGAATCAATTTCCCAGGAAGTGGCGCACTAAATTGTTCAAGTGAAGATATTGATACCTTTCTTCCTCCTGCCCCAATTGCCTTTACTTCATACCATCCACTAGAATAAATAAAGTCTTGATCAGCGCCTTCTGGTCCCATCCATCCAACTATAGCTTCTACAATTGGTACTCCTTTAGATATTAGTTCTTGCAAGAAAAGTAGCTCACCTATTAGCCCTTTCCTTTCATTTTCACTTAATAATCCAGTGCGTTGAACTTCCATAAGCTTTGTCCATTGTCCATATCTGTGAACAACAAATTCCAGCCCTTGTACATTATTCTCCTGATTCCTTGAGGATTCAATTAAATCACTACATAATCGTATAAAAACATCTGCTTGCTCGTTACGTATTAATCTAAAACATAATGCCCATTTATCGTCCGCTCTTTTCCTTATGGAAAGTATAATAGATTTAGATGAATGAACAATGTTTGGCTCAAAATCACTTATTAACAAAAGTACTTTCTGATTACTATCCTCAAATCCAATATACCATTCTAGTGGATGCTCTGCGTCTATTCTTAGGAAGCCATTATTATGACTTGACAGACTATCCCATCTCTCAAGCAAGTTATTATTCAAAAGCATCTTCATCCTCCTCATCTATATCCATCCAATTTCGAAGTTCCACTTGGTTTACTACATAATCTGCAGTCTGCACCTCACCATTTCCTGGCAATCCAATACCAAGAGCAAAAAGAGTTTCTGGAATCCGCGGGTTAAAATTGCTATCATCTTCTATTTTCTTTTCAATAACATGTAACATTAATATCGGGTTACGTTCCTTTATTAAATATGCGCTGTCAGGTACACTTCTCTTTGTAGGATTAGCTCTTCTGAATGCTTTTTCAATGCTTTCAATTTGTTTACGTGTTAACCCGACTTTTGAAATCCCTCCGGATCCTACTCGTACCTTCGTCCCTGAAATTTTTATCATTCCATCTGCTTCTTTAATTTTACGCTGTTGTTTCTTAATAGATATCATTCCATTAGCACCTTCTAAATTGTATAAAGCACCAAGGCCTACCGGTAGATAGACATCCCATTCATTTAACATAGAATTTTTTTCAATATACTCCGCAAGCGCCTTACTCTGAAAAGCTAAATGCCATGGATGGGTATCAAAACTACGTAATAATTCTACAATTAAATCCTTATTGATACCTTCCCACATTAATCCCTGTTCTTTAATTTCTTTACGTTGACCAATACTATCTAGACTTGCTACAAACAACTTAAAGGCCCTTTCATTCGCATCTAAAACTTCTTTCTTAGATTTAAGGCGAGGCGTTTCAAGCAATTTACCTGTAACCTGTATTGGTCTACTAACAGGTGTTGCGGCTCTCATTTTATTTCTTGCCGTGACAATAAGAGAATTAGGATCTTGCCTTACCTTTAAACCAAAATCCCTCGGTGTCAGATTCAATTTATTCATTTCACTAATCTCACTTTTAAGCTCATTTGCAGCTTCTGTAATAAAACCGTACCAATCAATAGCATCTTCTGCCATCCATACCTTAAAAAGATCATCATAATTTGGTCGGTAACCGAACCATCTTCCCATCTGTAAAAGCGTGTCATACATTTGTGAATTACGATAAAAATAACTTACAGCCAATCCTTCTAAGGTTAATCCACGCGAAAGGCTAATTCCGCCAATTGCAATTATACGAAATCCTTTTTCTCTATGAGAATAATAATCTAAACTAGCAGCTCCCGTTTTTTGATTAACTGCTCTTGCTTCAATTGGCGCGATGGCTTTATGTAAATATTGCTGTTGTATTACTAACCAGGAAACTCCTGCCTTATCCTCTAATTTGTATCTATCCCATAACTGTTTTAAAAACTTTATTGATTTTATTTCCATAGCTTGATCTTCACTGAGGGAAGAGTAATTACGTACATCTGATTGAACCTGGTTCAACCAAACGATCACTAATTCTTTAATTTTCACCTGTACATCAGTAAATCGACTGACATTTATCAGCATAGATCGGTGATCAGATAGATCACCACGCAAATCCCTAATAGCATTAATCAGTAAAAAATACCCTAAAGCTTCGTACAAACTACTAGGTAGATCATCAACTTCAAGATCCTTTTTATGTTTAAATGGAAAGAAATTCTTAATCTCATCCTCATCAATTTGAACTAAACATTTATCATATTTGGGAGATTCACCAAAAATACCATCTGCACCTATATAATTCGAAGGTGGGGATAGTACATATATAAAATCTCTAGGAAATAAATCATCTCCCACCATCTCACTAGCCGTTTCTGGATTGATAAATATATTGGCAAAAGGTGTAGCTGTAATTCCCACATAAGACGCTCGATAAAATCTATTCAATATTGAGCGAATTGCTGCATTAATTGCGGTAGGATCCTGATCTTCTTTTTTTGTATTAACTGAAGCATTATCTGCCTCATCATCAATTAACAAAAGAGGCAAATCTATCTTTCCATTACTATCAGCATTATTAGCCGTTAACCAACTCTCTAAGTTCTTTAGTACAGATTTATTTTTCTTTACTACAAACAAAGCTGGTTCCTTTATATTTTTCAAAGTCAAATCGTTACTATTTAGAATAGTAGAATTAAAGTCAAAAAGAACACTTGTAAATGCCGATATTCGCTTAGTTTTGTCTATTCTTCCAACTCCATCAAATACGTTTCTAACTTCTTTATTTTTTTTCAATTTAAATAAGTCCTTACTTAAACGACCTGCAAATTCCTTATCTAGGCGCTCTTGTGTCTGCATACGCAAATTTTCCATCATTCCTGCCAAAACTATAATAACTTTATAACCTGTATCAGCAGCTTTATTACAGATTGCTGTATAATTGGAGGTTTTACCTGATTGAACGTCCCCCAGTACTAGACCTCTTCTTTGCCAATGTGTTTCACTCTTAGGGTCACCCAATAAATCTATAATCTCGTTTGATACAGTGTCTAAATTCGATGTAACACGAGTATTCCAGCCTTTAGATTCTTCTAAGAAACGCTTATAACGATTCCAGTAATAAAATTCAATATCTGCTCTTCTACTTGGCAACCAAGACTGATGATCACCATTCTGATCTGAAATAAATACCCCTACATCCATTGTGATCATCAATGCTGCCTTTAATTTTTTAATAACTTTTTCAAATTCCTCATCTGTTACCGAGACCATTAAACGAATCTTGTTTGCCTCATCCATAAATTCTTCTTCATTTGGAGGATCTATTGAATACTTTGTATTAATCATTGCCCTAATAAAACCTTCAAGTATTTGTGCATTTTGACTTATCATTTATAATACCTCCTGTAATATCTCTGATAGGATTTCTGGATATTGATTAAAAGGCTCGGTTATTGCAAGTCTTTTAGCCATCTCTTCACGTTCTTCTGCATCGTTACAAATAGTAAGTACCTGGTTTAATGATTGTATAAGTTCATCTTTTGATATTTTATTATCATTAATAATTCGTTTATCATTTGTTAAATCCACATATAACTGATTTAAGGGTAGACCTCTCTCAATTTGCACTAATAACTGTTCAATAAGCTTTCTTTCATTCGGCTCTAAAGTAGAAAGAGATTGAACTAGTGGATAATCTCGATTGAGTTCATATATAATTCCGCCTTCTCTAGTTTGAATACGTCTCCAAATATGTACTTTGGAATCTTCAGTTTCTTTCTTCCCTCGATAAGTCCATGTACGTTTACTGGTTTCTCCTACCTTAGCTACTATAGATGAAACGTTCCTACGAACAACTTCCGGTGGGATTGCCATGGACTTTTTGATATCTAATGTCCAAAGTGAATCTAAAGCATTTGGAATATCTATTTGGATTCTTGCTAACTTAGATAGCTCTCCTTGTCTTAACATCTTAAACCAAGTTCCCCACACAAGAAGACGTCTATTACGATAAACATAGAACCCTTGTTTTTTACGTATTCCCTCCTCTCCACCTAACATCTGAACCTCTGCGTTATTTAGTTGAGAGATGTGCGGAAGTATATACGGTCGAACAACCACCTTTTCTCCTTCTATATATATGACTTCATCATCCATCATTTGCGTACTCTTTTCAGTTAGGAAAGGATCTATAGGCTCAACAGCACAATCATTAATCGTCATTTCAATTTTCTTTAGATTTGCCTCGCCTTTAAGATATCGATGGAACACAAGAGAGAGATGCTCGCGTACTTTGTCCATATATCTGCCCATACTAGCATCAAAATTTAGTTCACCTCTTTGTAGACGATCTAACTCCTGCCAAATAACTAATGTACCGCAACGTCTATTATGTATTTGCTTAAAATGCGGAAATTTATCAAAATCATTACTTTCTAAAAGTTTTAAAGACCATTTACCTGTTAGAATTACATAATCGAGGTCCCATTGAGCCCCTACAATTTTATTATCTTTTTTACTAATAACTGTTAATTTTCTACATTGAGACATAGATGCGGTTTTCAAACCTAATCCAAAGCGTCCTAAATCGCTTATTTCTCTTTTTTCTATAGGATTACTACTCCCATAGCGCATTGCATGAACCAGTTCATCCTGGTCCATACCTAATCCATTATCAAGTATAGAAATATACGAATTTTTCGTCGGAAAAAAATTAATAGCTATTTTACTAGCTTTTGCAGCAATACTATTATCTATTATATCTGCAATTGCTGTTTCAATTGAATATCCAATGGCACGGGTGGCCTCCATAAGCACAGGGGCATATGGTGGTATATTTACAACATCCAATTCAAATAACTCCCTCCATACAAATCTTCATTGTTTTTTATTAATACAATACCCATTTGGTATTATATCCCCTTATTTCCTATCTTTTGTATAAATACTATATTTCCTTATTTTACATTATTCTTTCTAATATTAGCATTTTATTTTTACGTTCACATTTTATTGTTCTGGTTCAAGACCTAAAGCCACAACACGGTGCTCTGACGCCCAAATACTTCCCATAAAAAAAAGTAGTCGCTATTAACAACTACTTTCCTAAATCTTTAAATTCATTTTGTATTGTAATATTCGGCTTATCATTAAACAATTTCAATATTTGTTCAGCAACAGCTCTTGCCATTAAAGGTGGAACTGCATTTCCTATTTGCTGATACTGTTGGTCTTTAGTTCCACAGAACTTAAAATTATCACGAAAAGACTGTAATCTTGCTGCTTCACGAATACTAATAGCAACTGCATTTTTAGGATGATTCCACATTGATTTTCTAACGTTAACTACAGTTGGAGATGGTTCATCGTACTTTAAACGTAAATAAATTGTATTTTGTGTTCTTGCTGTATCAGCATAAGTTGTTTTTAAATCCTCAGATAAACTATGAAAATTTTTACCGTTAGTGTTTTTTATCGCCTGAAATCTTTGGAGACTCAAGTCTTCACTTTTAGTATTGATATGATTATAAATTTCCCCACTTTCATTCCCACATTGATAGTAATATTGCAATGAGGTTAATCCCCTGTAAGTTTTATAATGCTGTGGTATATATTCTGTTATTTCATGTTGAGGAGGAATATTCTCTAGATCTCCAATCGCATCATATGTTGTATGAGGAACAGAGAAGATCCTAGTAGGTAAATTCACAGTTTGATCACCTGGTAATATATCTTTTTTCACACCTAATATCATAAAACGGTTTCGTCTTTGAGGCACGCCAAAATCCGATGCAGTTAAAACCCCACTGTCAATACTATATCCCAAATAATCAAAAACCAATTTTAAATATTCTACTACCTTATAGGACTTTACATGAGCTATCACTTGAAGATTATTCAATTTTCTTTTCACCTGTAATGGTTCATCAAAGATTACTTTTTCATCAATAATCTCTTTATAATGTACCAAAAATCGATTTAAGTCTAAGAGTGGCCCTACATTATGCATAACATCTATACTATTTACCCTTGTATCTTTCATTGTGCGCAGAACTTGCAAAGCCTTTTCAATAACAGGTGTCGCTTCCAGTTGTTCAAGCATCTTATCGGTCTCTAATCTTGACTCTAAGTATTTAATAAGCTTAGTTACTTCTCTTTTTTCTTTTTCTTTCACTAGTTGAACCTGACTTAATTTTGCTGCCTTACGTTCAATACTTCTCAACCTTGAAATAAACACTTCTGATTCAATAATTGGAGAAATAAAATTAAATTTAATAATTTTATAAAAAATCCTTTCAAGATAATAATGTCCTGTTTCTACTAAAGAGATACTATCATTTTTCACAAAATCTTCTGGTGATCTTCCGCATTTTTCAGCAATTTCAGTGAGATGCTTTTCAGAGCTATACGCAAACTTTGTATTTTCCACATGTTCTGTCACAAAAAACTTATGAATGTCAGATTCTATTGCCTTTACATTTTCCATTAATAAAGCCACAGGATTAATTTCTTTAATAGCTCTGACAAACTCTTTTACCAGTTGATTATTTCCAGATATTAAATAATTTTTTTGTCGATTTGCATTTGAGAATCCTTGACAAGGTGGTCCACCAATAACTACTGTTTCATCACCTGACAACCCTTTTTCGTTAAGAACTTTCCTAAAGTTTATCTTTGTAATATCACTTACCTGTTCATTTTTACTTTTTATTATAATATCTAGATTATCATTGTGATTTTTAATATAGGTTCTTGTTGCAGCTTGATTAACCTCTACTGCCCCAACTATTTCAAACTTACCAGTTTGCTCAAAACCATTACTTAAACCACCTGCACCTGCAAACAAATCAATAATTTTATACTTTTTTTCTATATTTGTATCTATAAGATTTTTCACTTTACATTCATACCTCTCAAGAACGTACATTCTACTTTTCTTTCTATACAGCAGCATAACATTATATGCCTACAAAAAGCAACATTTTGGAAGAAATTAAATAAAAAACTTCATTAAATAATTTCTAACAAAATATTTATAAATTTCTTTTTATGTACAATATAGCAATCTATTCATATTCCACATAAATCTGTAAAACTCCCTAACATATCATTCCCCCTTCATCATTACCCCATACCAACCACTACTCTCCTCCAAAAACCCACTACTCTCCCCACTCCCCTTATAAAACCCCTCCCAACCACGTTCCCTCAAAATCCCCTTCCAACTATCACTCCCAACCATCCTCTTAATAACACCATCCCAATAAGCAACCTCTTCCTCCTTCATATCCTTCGGGCCCATAATTCCCTTCCAGTGCTGGAAGATGACGTCGATTCCTTGTTCTTTCCATGTTGGGATTTCTGGTAGTCGGTCTAGGCGTTTTGGTGCGGATACGGCTAGTATTTTTATTTTGCCGGATTTGTATTGTTTTTCGGCTTCGGATAGGGTCATGGTTGCGGCGCTGATTTGTTTGTTCGTTAGGGCGTTTATGATTTTTTCTTTGTTTTCGTAGACGAAGAATTGTAGTTCGGCAGGGTTTATGCTGAATGCTTTGCTTACTTGTACGAAGGATAGGTGATCGTCATTTCCTAGGCCTGGGGCAACGCCGATTTTGAAGTTTTGCTTGTCTTGTTTTAGTTGTTCCATTAGTTGCTTTGCGTTTTCTATGTTTGAGTCTTTTGAGACGACAACGACTTCCCAGTCTGACGCGAGTGTTGCGAGCGGGGTGAAGTCTTTATATGTTAGTTTACTGTGGCCTAGTAGGTTGTTCGTTATGAGTAAGCTTGAGTTGATCGCCAGTACGTGACCGCCTTTTTGTTTCGTATACTTCCATCCAATATCACCGCTGCCACCTACTTTGTTTGTGACAGTGATTGGTTTTGTGAAGATTTTTTCTTCTGTTAGTGTTTTTTGCATCGCTCTCGCTGTTAAGTCCCATCCTGCTCCTGGAACGTTTGGCGCAACGATTTCTACTCCCTCTATGTTTACTTTATTCTTTTGGGATTTTTCCGAGGAACAACCAGTTATTACTCCTGTCATGATCCATATACATAGTAATAATCGTTTTTTCATAGTCCTCTTCCTATTCGGTATTTTCGTTCTGGTCGTCCGATAATGCCGTATGTGTACTCTACTGTGCATTCGTTTGTCGCTACTAAGTATTCTAAATATCTTCTTGCGGTTGTTCTGGATGCCCCCATTTCTTCTATTGTAATGCCCTCTTCGAATCCTTTTATAATCCCTTTCACTTTTTGCAGTGTTAACGGATCAACGCCTGTCGGTAAGTTTTTTATGTCTTGCGTTTGTGAAATGCCGAAGAAGTTATCGATGAGTGCTTGATTTACTTCATGGTTACTATGTAATAGTTGCTTCTTTCTTTTATAGTCTTCAATTGTGCGAACGAATTTTTCTAACGTAACCGGTTTTATAAGGTAGTTGCTTACGCCGTTTCGAATTGCTTTTTCTAGCATATAGTTTTCATTCGCCGCCGTTACCATAATGACGTCAACGTTTGGAAAATCAGCATGAATTTTTGGCAATAAGTCTGTTCCAATTCCATCTGGTAAGTAATTATCTAATAGAAGCAAATCGATTTCTTCCCTTTGTAGTAGTTCCATCGTTTCTTTTGCGTTTAATGCTTTTCCGATTACTTTTACATCCTTTATTTTTAATAAAAACTCCTCTTGAATTTGCGCGACGCGGAAATCATCTTCTGCAATTGCAACCTTCAACATATGTCCATCCCCCTGTTCGTCATGTACTTTCTTTCAATGTTTTCGGAAGGTAAATTGTAAAAATAGCTCCCCCATTTTTCTCATTTTGAATTTCAATTGTTCCTTCTAGTACATCTACCATTTCTTTCACGTTTGCTAGTCCGTAACCACGATTGTTTCCTTTCGTTGAAAATCCTTTTTGAAAAATGGTCGCGATTTTTTCTGCCGGTATCCCTGATCCACTATCTATCACTTCAAACACAATATCGTGCCCAATATCCGTAACAAAGAAGGAAACATTCTTTTCCTCTTGCCCACTCACCGCATCAAATGCATTATCGATTATGTTCCCAAGTATCGTAATAAGATGCGAAACTTTTATATGATCTGGTAACGGATGAAGCGCACTATCTCCTTCAATATGAAAATCAATTTTCTTCTCAGACGCTGTTGCGAGTTTTCCTAATAAAATAGCTTGTACTTTTGCATCGTGAATTTGATGGAATAAAATATGGTTTTGGCTTTGAT
This sequence comes from Bacillus sp. FG16, assembly GCF_057809515.1. Classification (NCBI taxonomy): domain Bacteria; kingdom Bacillati; phylum Bacillota; class Bacilli; order Caryophanales; family Bacillaceae; genus Bacillus; species Bacillus sp. FG16. The sequence continues at coordinate 14,558 of NZ_JBMDKC010000066.1, read as the reverse complement.
GAATGTTAGATTCTTGTTGGATAAATTCAATCGCTTCTTTGTAATGCCCTAACTGCAATAAACCTGATAAAACGAACAGCTTATTTGTAAATTCATGCGTTTGAGCACGCAAGTCCTCTGAATACTTTCTTACCTCAGATATTGTGTTCACAAGGTTTTGCAGTTCTGTTTTATCTCTAAAACTACATACAACTCCTACCGTACTGTTGTTTTCGAGTATCGGTGTCATGTTTAAAATAAACACTTTATCTTGAAATGCGATTTCTTGATCGGTTTCTAGCACTCTTTCCATATTAAAATTCGGTAAAACTTTTGAAATGTGTTGCTGCATATAATCATCATTTACATGAAGCATTTCTTCTGCCGAGGTGTTCATCATCGTAATAAAACCGTTTTGATCAATGGCAATGATTCCTTCTTTTATAGATAGTAGTATTGCGCTTCGTTCCCTGTATAGCGCTGCGATTTCATTCGGCTCTAAACCGAGTGTATCTTTACGAATACTACGTGCTAAAAGAATGCCGCCAACAATTCCGGCTAGTAATACCACTACGGAAAAGAGGATAATTTCTTTCGTTCTGCTCAGTATGTTAGATTCGATACCTTTTATTAAAAACTCTACTGTCACAACGCCTACAACTTGATCGTAGTCTCCGTTACGAACAATAATGGGTGCTTTCGCCATTAAAGCCGGACCGCTTGTACCATTTCCTTCGAGCGTATAGTACCCACCAAAAGTGAGTGCTTCATAGTTATACGGGTTGTTACTCTTTGTTCCAATCAACTCAGAATTAGAATGAGAATACATAACCCCATAACGATCTTCTACAATGACGTAATCCGCACCAGCTTGCTCGCGAACTTGTTCCGCAATGGATTGGATCGTACTTTTATGCTCATTATTTTGAAAAGCTTCTTTTATAGGTGGCATAAAAGAAAGAGATTTAGCTGTTTGCAGTGCTAACTGTTCCACTTGTCGCTTCGTATCAACGGACTGAATGTAAACAAAGATCCCCGCTAATAGGAGAACGATAAATAAAATTAATGCAATAATTAAGCTTACTATTTTCGTTTGTAATGATACTTTGCGTGATTTTTTCATACCCCATACCCTTTGATAAAATATTCAAAACTATCAATCTCCTTTTTCTATTATTATGACAAAACTAATAATGAAGCAACTATTAAAATTCTCCGTGTACATAAAGTACAAAAAGAATAAAATTGTCATAATATTGAGATTTCATTCCATAGACAGTACAATTCAACTACAATGAACACGCTTTCATATATACCTTTTATTTCTAAGCAAGAGGAGGAATTAGTATGGCTCAAGTAAAATCAAACCGAGTCGCCGGCAATATTTTCAAAGGTTCTGTCAGCAACTTAATTGAATGGTACGACTGGTACGTTTACTCTGCTTTCGCTGTTTATTTTTCAGCAGAGTTCTTTCCTAAAGGAGATCCAACGAGTCAATTACTGAACACAGCAGCTATTTTCGCAGTTGGGTTTTTAATGCGCCCTATCGGAAGTTTATTAATGGGACGCTATGCAGATCGGCACGGACGCCGGGCAGCATTAACGCTTTCGATTACAGTTATGGCGGGTGGTTCATTAATTATCGCCTGTACACCTAGTTACGAAAGTATCGGGATTATGGCACCAATTATTTTAGTTCTTGCCCGTTTACTACAAGGATTATCACTCGGCGGAGAGTATGGGACTTCCGCAACGTATTTATCTGAAATGGCTAGTAGTGGACGCCGTGGTTTTTATTCAAGTTTCCAATATGTAACGCTCGTTGCTGGACAGATGGTTGCGTTAGGCGTTCAAATTGTTCTTCAGCAATTACTAAGCGAACCAGATATGAAAGCTTGGGGATGGCGTATTCCGTTCATTATTGGAGCGATGGGCGCAGTAGCTGTATTATGGCTTCGCCGCACGATGGATGAATCAGAGCAATTCTCAAACATAAAATCACAAAAACGCGAAAGCGCAGGAACCGTTCGCGCTCTTATGAAACACCCAAAAGCAGTATTAACAGTAGTCGGCCTAACATTAGGAGGCACTGTTGCATTTTATACGTACACAACATATTTACAAAAGTTCATGGTAAACACAGTCGGCCTTCCGAAAGAAGTTGTAAGTTGGATTAACTTTATCGCACTACTTATTTTCGTCGTACTTCAACCGATTGCAGGGCTACTATCCGATAAAATCGGACGCCGCCCACTATTAATGGCATTCGGTATTCTCGGAACATTACTAACAGCACCGATCTTCTTCTTCATGGAAAAAACGACAGAACCAATCGTAGCATTTTTACTCATGATGGTCGGTCTCATTATCGTTACTGGTTACACATCAATTAACGCAATTGTAAAAGCCGAACTCTTCCCAACTGAAATTCGCGCACTCGGCGTAGGTTTACCATATGCACTAACCGTTGCGATATTTGGCGGAACAGCCGAGTTCATCGCATTATGGCTAAAGAGTATCGGAATGGAATCACTATTCTACTTCTACGTAGCTGGATGTATCGCGATAAGCTTTATTACGTATTGGCGTATGGATGAGTCATCGAAGACTTCGCAGATTGAGGCGGAGCTTGGTGGGGATAAATTAGTTAACAATAAATCTAGTTAAAATTATGTATTCTATTATCTTCGTTTATCTGAAAAAGCATAATTCATTAATATGCAATTTAAAAACCTCTACTTATATGTAGAGGTTTTTGTATGACGAAAAAACACCTAGTTCCATTGTTATTTTACAAATCCCAAATTCTTCCTCATCTTAAAGTGGAACAAATTTATTACTTAGAGTGTCTAATAAGTGTATTTCTAATATGAGTTGTCCAGATTGGATACAACATATCCCGTTTGACATCTATTTTTATGTATTACAAAAAAATGAAAGGACTTATTATTCCCAAAAGTAAAAAACATGTATTGTAATACTTTCACAGGTGAACCATTACAAGTGGAAACAAAAAAGAAACAACCCAAACCGTGACTTATCAATCATATAAAGTGAAACTTTAATCAGCGGGGGTCTTACTGCCCGGCAAATAGCGGGATAAACGTTTTGGATGTCATTTAACCTGTGAAATTTCAGCTGCAGTAGTATTGTTACCCAATGCCATCTTTAATTGCATTGGTATTTAGAATACCTAGACAAAATCCATATATTCTTGAAAGAGGTTGAAAATTTATGTTCGTTTTAAACAAGTTCTATAACATTTTACATTACAAAAAGATTGTACCTGTAGTATTACTTTCATGTGTATCACTTATAGGCTGTTCCAATAGTAATGCTCAATCTGAACCACCTAAACAAACGAATCAAGCTAATCAAATTAAACAAGAAAATACAGGTAATCAATCTTTTGCTAAACTTGAAAAAGAATATGATGCTAAGCTTGGTATTTATGCACTGGACACAGGTACGAATCAAACGATTGCTTATCATTCAGATGATCGTTTTGCGTTTGCATCTACATCTAAATCATTAGCTGTGGGCGCTCTTTTACGCAAGAACTCATTAGAAGCTCTTGATCAAAGAATTACGTATACTCATGAAGATCTTTCTAATTATAATCCAATTACTGAAAAGCATGTTGATACAGGAATGACGTTAAAAGAACTTGCAGATGCTTCTGTTCGATATAGTGACAGCACAGCACATAATTTGATTCTTAAACAGTTAGGAGGTCCCTCTGAATTTGAAAAAATCTTGAGAGAAATGGGAGATACTGTTACTACTTCAGAACGATTTGAACCTGAATTAAATGAAGTGCATCCAGGAGAAACACATGATACCAGTACACCAGAAGCGATAGCTAAGACACTTCAATCATTTACATTAGGGACTGCACTTCCAACAGAAAAACGTGAACTATTAGTAGATTGGATGAAGAGAAATACAACTGGAGATAAATTGATTCGTGCGGGCGTACCAAAAGGATGGGAAGTAGCTGATAAAACAGGCGCGGGATCTTACGGAACAAGAAATGATATCGCAATTATTTGGCCACCAAATAAAAAGCCGATTGTTCTTGCTATACTTTCTAATCATGATAAAGAAGATGCTAAATATGACGATAAACTTATTGCAGATGCAACCAAAGTCGTGTTAAATACCTTAAAAGCTACGGAATAAATGATAATAGGTTAAAAGTTTTCTATTTTAGGCGGTGTTTTCTCTAGTAGGAGTTGCACCGTATTTTCATCAACTAAAAATTTAATAGTGCCCCCAAAATGAAATTTGGTGCTACCCCTAAAACATCTAGACTGTAATAGCCAATAAAAAATGCAAACCAAACGCCCCTTAATCAGTCGTTTGGTTTGCATTTCCTTTTTCTAAAACCACAGAAAAGATAAGTACTATAGTTAACAGCATAATAAACCTTACTTCACTTCCATCACTTACAAAAAATGAATACAAAGTATATATTAAAATTAATATTCCATAAATAATTTTGTGCAATGTACTCCCTCCTTTTTGCCGTATATATTTTAGTATAAAAGTTTGATTCAAGTCCTATATCCAAATGAAAATACTTTTCTCTTGTTCATTTATCTATTTTCTTTTTATAACTCAAACTTCTTCGAATCGTACTTTTCTAGAATTTGCTGCAATTCATTTTGTTCATATAGAATATGCTGATCTGTCTGTACATCTTCAACATTTGATCCACCTGCTAATAATCTCCTGTACATAAAAGAGTGCCCTGTTAATACTGTTTTAATCATTTTGTATTGCCCTCCTTTTGTTTGATTACTTGTATCATAAAACAAGTATCTGAAGTTGATATGTAGTCTATCTAGAGTGTATGTAAATTTAGAAAATCTCTAATAAAATGTTTGTATTATAACGTCACCACCAAAACTATTGCCCTAAACACCATGATTTGAAGAGAAAGTCCCCCATGTTCTAGCCTCAATTCTTCCTACAGTTCTATATTCAGTAAAACTAGTTAATCCCTATAATATAAAAAGAGCACCACTTTTTGGATGCTCCTCGTTATAACTATATATTATTTAATTTCCTTCTTTTGCTGGTACCATTTTTCCTTCTTGAGAATCTGTACCTTCTGTTCTTTCAACTGTTTTTGCATATTCTGGTTTCTCAGGGGATCCCATTTCAAATCCTGGTTGAGAATCTGTACCTTCTTTTGTTGGTACCATTTTTCCTTCTTGAGAACCTGTACCCTCTGTTCTTTCAACTGTTTTTGCGTTTCCTTTAGGAGTTGCTGGCACTGCATCTTTAGGTAAATCAAAGTTTTGTGAGAAAGACGTTGTTCCATCTACACTCTGTGTAATTACTTGATTTGAACTATCTTCATTTGACTTTAAATTGTCCATTTTCGCATCATCTGCACCTCCCGCTACCAATCCTGTACTTAAAAGTGCTCCTGCTAATAATGTTTTAATCATTTTTCATTACCTCCTGTTTATTTGTAATATTCATCAAAAAAGTATCTAGAGTTAATGTTTTAGTCATTATCTTTATCTACTTGCTTTTTGATTACATTTAGCATAAGACAAGAATCTATAGTTGATATGGACTGCATCTGGAGATTATGTAAAGAAAAATAGATGATCAATTGTATATCCTAATGGATACTTAGACAAGATTGAAACTTTATATGAATTTGAATAATTGAGTTCCCCTTTGTTTTTGGGTGCGAGGGACTAACCCTTTCTAATTTGAAAGCAAACTTTTTATTAATTGAAGAATTAAAAGAGGTGGGGATCTTACTGTCCGTTAATGCGGGATAAAAGAAAACCGCCTGAAATGATGTGTACTCGAATAGTAGTACATAAAAAATACAAATAACAATAATTTAAATCTCGTTAAAACAAAAAGGAGATATCCCAGGCATGGTACTAGGACATCTCCTTTACTTATCTAAATTTCTAAACTCTATACAGCACTATCAATTAAACAATTATTAGATATATCTTCTATCTAAAACATCGTATTATCATTAGCTGCTTCACTTGGAATCTCTTGAATTACATCCCAGTGTTCGACAATCTTTCCATCCTTGATACGAAATATATCCACTATAGCAACTCCCTTATCTTGAGAATTAGTACGAGAGTGTACATGAAGAGCAACTGTATCCCCTTCAGCTACTACACGTTTAATCTCTGCAGAGGAATTAGGATTTTTAACAAAATCCTCCTTAAAGAAATCCATGAAGGCTTTTCGTCCATCAGCAACAAAAGGATTATGTTGCTTATAATCTTCGCTAACATATTTAGGGATAATATCGATATTATGTTTGTTAAAAACTTCATTATAGAAATCAACTACCATCTTTTTATTCTTTTCATTTTCTTTCACTTCTTTTGATACAGAAGCAACATTCTCGCTCTTTATTGAGTTTCCTTTGTTATTACCGGTGGAAGCTTGGTATACCAAAGTCGAAACTACTCCTAAAATAAATACAGAAATAATTGTTATGATTAAACTTTTCTCTAATTTCATATATACCTACCTCTTCTACTTAAATAAGTTTTCTTCTATAAAAAGTTTGAAGAAGGAGAAACCTTCCCCAAAATGTAATGTCAGGGGTAATGTTAGGAATTTCATTTATCCTAACCTCCCCCTATACAAGGCATATTAGAAACGATTAACTCTAACTTAATACCTCATTAACAGTTGCACTGTCCACAATTTGAATAAACTTCTTAACCTTATCGTTCTCATCAAACTTATAAAGATGACAAAAATCTGCTACAAATGACTTCCCTGTAGCTTTATATGTTCCACTATATTTTCCATACACAATAACAGTATTGTTATTAAAAGTATAAATTTCATCTTTAGCGCTATAGTCATTCCATTCCGTGCCAAGACGTTCATGTACGTTTTTCACTACTTCATCTGGACCTATATAAGTACCTGCATATGGAAACCCAGCAGCTTCTGTCCAAGATACATTTTCACTTAAATACGTTTTGAACGCATCCAATTTCCCTTCGCCAGTTAACACATACGTTTCATGTAATAGTTTTTGATATTTATTCATATCATTAACCCCAAGGCATTTCTTTTGTTACAACTTTTGCACTTAATTCTAATACACCTTTATTTGCATAGTCTGGATATGCTGCTTCAAGTTTTGCCACAAAACCTTTTGAAGTTCCACTTTCCTCAGAAGCTTGAACCGCAGTTCTTAGATAATCCATTGTCGCAGTAAGTGCTTGATTATTTAGAGATTTTTCGATTGATCCATGGCTAGGTACAATTATGTCAGCATGTAATGCTTGTAACACTTTCAAGTTCTCAATCCACGCCTCCATCGCCGCTTTTGAGCTAGTATCCGCTAAGAATACATGTATTTCGTTAAAGACATCAATACCACCAATTAATACTTTCAGCTCTTTATTAAATAAGCTAGTTCTGTAATGATCTAAGCCTACTAGTTCAAATGTTAACCCCTGAAAATCAATCGCTTTTTCTTTAAACACTTGAGGTAATACCACGTTACTTGGCGCATTTTCGCCAAGGGCGTCTTTCCAAACTTTTAATTTCCCTAAGACAGAATGAACGATATGTTCAACAGTAGACTCCGTAGCATACGCTATAGCTTCTGGGTAAACGGCTTTAATGCTCTCTAATCCAAAGTAGTAGTCTGGATCCCCATGAATAATAAAGATTTTATCTAGAGATAAGTTGTTTTTTTCAAATACTCTACAATTTCTTTCGAATCAGACTGCGTAAATTTTGAGTTTATTAAAAATGCATGTCCTGCTTTCTCAACTAATGTTGCTGTCACCATAAAGCTTTTTTCATCCGAACTAAACACCGTTAATTTCACATCTTGTTGATTTGTATCGATTGTTTTAAACATAGTATGTTATTCTCCTTTTGTTAAAGTTATTAACTAATTATCATATTTTTATCTTGTTCCGATAAAGTGAAACTTTAATCAGTGGGGGTTTTGTTCATCCCCCACTGATTATTAGTTGAACCAATCGGACTTTTACGGACAGTTGATCCCCCACCTAACTTCTTTGCTTCCACTGAATTTTGAGGTGGGGGTCTTACTGCCCGTTAAAGCGGGATAAAATCTCCCACTCCCATTCATCTGAAAGTGTAATAGTACTGGCGAATATTCCGGAGATGAATGTCAGGTGGCCTAAGATAACATGTTTGCTACTATATCCTAAATTTTCTTAATATAAATTTTTAAAACGTGCTTCAATTTTATCCGGCGTCATTACGCCACCACCAATAGGAATAATTTGATTATCCTTTTGTAAAAGTAAGGAAGGATAGCTATTAACACCAAGCTGTCGAACTTTATTGAAATCATTTTGGACATCTATTATTGTTTCTTGAGCGTTTAAACGGTCTAATACTTGTTCAGGGTCCAAACCATGCTCGATTGCAATTTTGCGATATGTTTCAGGATCACTCAGACTTTGGCCCTCATAATAAAACGCTTTTTGCATAGCCGAAGTGAATTCTAATAAACGGTCTGGCGCTAATGAGCGTAAAGCTGAAAAACCAATTGCAGCATCTTTCGAATTCATTTTAAAAGTCCCTTCCTCCACCAATTTTTGATATGAAGGACCAAATTCAGCACCTGTAAGTTGATTAATTCTTTTATTTCCTTCTTCTATATATGAGAAGTTTTTCATTGGTAAATTATCTAAAAATAACCCTCCACATAAAACCGTTAATGGCACTTCAGTGTGGTTTTTGTAAAATCCTTTAATACTTTCTGAAAAACCATAGCACCATCCACAATATGCATCCCATACGTAAATAAGGTTATCTTGTTTCGTCTCCATTTAAATCTCCTACCTTTTTTTTATTATCCAGCTCAACTAAATTTTTGATTTATATAAGTACATCTTTTTATACCTTGTTCTTTTTTAGATACCTTACTATATTTCCCCAAAACTAATATTTCCAAAGAAAGATCCACCAAGGTTTTTAACAAAAGATAACGTTGCACCTTATTGCCCCGTAACAGAAAATACTAAAGCTTAGAATATGCATTGATTTGAATGTGTTAGTAACTTTCTACACCGGGTGGCAACGTATGGACCACCATCCTTAATTAAATATATAAATCATATTTTTAGCAGATATTAGTTGTAACTAAATTGATTACATCTTTATGTAACTATTTTAGTTACAACTAATATAGAAGTCAATTCTTTTTTTCGAAAACATTAAATTTCTACATTAATCTACAACCAATCCCACTCTTTAAAAAAATATATCAACGATTATTCGATTATATCGATCGTAACTCCGAATATATCAACGTTTCGACACAACATATCGATTTACCGACAAATTTCGAGCGCGTTATCTCCTAAACTAACAACCAATCCCACATCACGTTCACCTACAAAGAAAAAAAGCACCAGGTCCCCCCTAGTGCTCTCCCTCTAAAACAAATGACAAGCCACCTGATGCCCCTTCGCAATCTCCACCATCTTCGGTACTTCCTGTGCGCATTTTTCAGTGGCGAATTTGCATCGCGTTCTGAATTTGCAGCCGGATGGTGAGTTTAGTGGGCTTGGTACTTCTCCCTCTAGGATGATCCGTTCTTTGCCTGTGTTTGTTGGGTCTGGTTCTGGCATAGATGAGAGTAGTGCTTGTGTGTATGGATGTGCCGGTTTTGCGTATAGGTCTTCACTATCGGCAATTTCTACTATGTTTCCTAAGTACATGACTCCGATTCGGTCTGATATGTGTCTTACCATAGATAGGTCATGTGCGATGAATAAGTATGTGACTCCTGTTTCTTCTTGGATGTCTTGCAGCATGTTTACGACTTGTGCTTGGACTGAGACATCGAGTGCTGAGATTGGTTCGTCACATAATATAAAGTCTGGTTTTACAGATAGTGCGCGCGCGATGCTAATGCGCTGGCGCTGGCCTCCGCTAAATTCGTGCGGGTAGCGATATAAGTGTTCTTCTTTTAATCCTACCTTTTTCAGAAGGTCTAAAATGATTTCTTTTTGTTCTTCTTTTTCGTAAGATCCGTGAATGTTCATTGGCTCGCTAATAATTTGAAATACATTCATTGCCGGGTTTAATGATGCGTATGGATCTTGGAAAATGATTTGCATTCTTTTTCGATATTCTTTTAGTTCACTTTCCTTTAAACTTGCGATATCTTTTCCGTCAAATAAAACGTTACCTGAAGTGACATCGTGTAAGCGAATGATACTTCTTCCTGTCGTTGATTTTCCGCAGCCAGATTCTCCTACTAACCCGAATGTTTCACCCTTTTTAATTGTGAAGCTTAGGTCATCGACTGCTTTTAATTGCTCTGTTTTTCTACCGAATAGTCCTTTTTTAATAGGAAAATACTTTTTTAAGTTCCGAACTTCAATTAAGTTTTCTTCATGCATGGAAATCACCTACCGCCCTATCATTTAACCAACACATAGAACGTCTTTCGTTTCCGATTTCAAAATATGGTGGACGTTCTTTTTCACAAATGTCCATCGCATGCGGGCAACGCTCTGCGAATGGGCAACCTTGTGGTGGGTTTAATAAGTTTGGCGTTACACCTTGAATAGGAGCGAGTCTTTCTTTTACGCCGTTCGATATTTTTGGCAGAGAGTTTAATAGCCCTTTCGTATATGGATGATTCGGCGCTTGGAAAATATCAAGTACAGGTCCTTCTTCCATAATAAGCCCGCCGTACATAACGATGACGCGCGTACAGTTTTGCGCGACAATTCCTAAGTCATGCGTAATAAGAAGTAACGCCATATTCGTTTCGTTCTTTAAGTTTTTCATTAAATCTAGTATTTGTGCTTGTATCGTTACATCAAGTGCAGTCGTCGGTTCGTCAGCAATAAGAAGGTCAGGGTTACAAGACATCGCCATTGCAATCATAACCCGCTGCTTCATACCACCGCTTAGTTCATGCGGATATTGTTTTACCCTTTCTTCTGGTGACGAAAGGCCGACTTGCTTTAACAAGTTAACTGCGATTTGCTCAGCTTCTTTCTTTTTCACTTTTTGATGCCTTATAATTACTTCCGTCATTTGTTTCCCAATTTTTACGACTGGATTTAGCGCTGACATTGGGTCTTGAGAGATAAGTGAAATTTGATTTCCTCTAATAGAGCGCAATTCTTTTTCAGATTTAGAAAGTATGTTTTCATTATGAAAAAGGATTTCCCCTTCTTTCACTTTTCCTGGTGACGTAACGAGAGACATAACAGACTTCGCCATTACACTCTTTCCGCTTCCAGATTCCCCAACGATACCGACTACTTCTCCTTTATTTAAGCGAAATGTAACGCCGCGAACCGCTTCAACTTCGCCACTTTCTATGAAAAAAGAAGTCTTCAAATTTTTCACTTCTAGTAGTTTTTCAGACACGCTTCTCACTCCTTTCACTTAACACTTTAGTTTTCATGTCCGGCTCCTTTTGGTGCGAAAGCTTTCTTCAATGCTTCACCAATTACGTTAAAACTAAGTACCGTTAAAAGGATAAGGAATCCTGGGAAGAGCGTTAAATACCAAGCTTCACCTATATATCCTTGCGCATTGTTTAGCATGCTGCCCCAAGAAGAATCTGGTTCTCTAATACCTAAACCTAAGAAACTAAGTGATGATTCCATTAAAATCGATGTCGCAATCGTTAATGTCGCGGCGATAATAATGGTTGATAAAATGTTAGGAATGATATGTCTTACAATAATCATAAATGATTTTTGTCCTGATACTTTTGCGTATAAAACGTACTCACGCTCTTTTACAGATAACGTTTCTGCCCTTACAATACGGGCGGTGTCCATCCATGTTAGTAATCCGATAATAAGAACTAACGTCGTAATTCCTGGTTTTAAATACGCATTTAATAGTAGCATTAAAAAGAATGATGGAATTGACATAAGTACTTCAACAACCCTCATTAAAAAGTTGTCTAACTTTCCTCCAAAATATCCGCTAATTGTTCCGACTGCGGTCCCGATTGTAATAGAAACAACCATCGCAAGGAAACCGACCGCAAGTGAAACTCGTCCGCCATATAACGCTCTCGTTAAGTAATCCCTTCCGTAATCATCCGTTCCGAAAGGATGACTCATACTTGGTTCTTGTAAGCGATCTGGAATTGACATTTTACTAGGATCGTACGGCGATACGAATGCGAAAATTGATGTGACCGTTAAAACCGCAAGTATAATAACTCCCATTGCAACAAACTTATTTTTCGTAAAGCTATGTTTTATCGTTTGAAATCTCCTATTATTCATTCCAAATCACCCCCTCATTCGAATGCGCGGATCTACTACGCCATATAAAATATCAGCAATTAAGTTACCGAGAATTAACATGAATGATGATAGTAATGTAATTGCCATGATAATCGGATAATCAAATCTAAAAATAGCATTTACCCCAAGTGAACCAAGACCCGGCCATGAAAATACTGTTTCCGTAATAAACGCTCCGCCTACTAAACTTGGAATCGATAATCCGAAAATTGTAATGATCGGTATTAATACATTTCGAAGTACGTGATTAAATAACACTGTTTTCTTCGAAGCGCCGTACGCATATTGAATTTGTACATATTCTTCTTCTAATTGCTGAATCGTACTTGAACGAATATATCTCATATAAACAGATACGTTTTGGAACGCAAGCACCATACAAGGTAAAATGCCGTGTTGCACAATATCCCAGACAGAATCTTTACCAACGGTGCGCATACCCATACTCGGAAGTAGGTTCAATTTTAAAGAGAATAAGTAGACTAATAGTAGTGCAAACCAGAAAACCGGCATAGAAATACCAACGTATGAAATAAAGTTTACAATGCGGTCAAATAATGAATTCTTTTTCACACCTGTAAATAGTCCAAGCGGTATTGCGATTACGAATGAGACGAGTAAAGATGATCCCATTAACCCAATTGTTGCAGGTAATCTTTCTGTGATAAGTTCCAAAACAGGACGATGATTTTGAAGTGAGTAACCAAAGTTTCCTGTTAAAATGTTTTTTAACCATAAAAAATACTGCACGTAAATTGGTTGATCTAGTCCTAAACTTTTGCGAATACGCTCCACATCAATTGGACTCATGTTTGGCGTTACAAAGTTTCGAACCGGATCCCCCGGTGCTAGTTTTATTAATAGAAAAGAAATAATAGAAATAACAAATAAAAGCGGAATTGCATTTAAAAGCCTCTTCGCAATTACTTTATACACAAACTTCCCCCCTCAAGCTAAAGAAGCTGATTTCCACCAGCTTCTTTATTGTTTCTTATTTCACTTCATAAATCTTAGATAGATCTTCAAACATTGTGACAGGAATTGCTTTCGCTTCTTTTAATCCATCAAACTTTTTATCTACTGCAATAACTGCTTTCGGATACGCGATTGGTAGATAAGGTACGTCTTCTCTAGCTGTCTCTTGAATTTTATGGTATAGCTCTGCGCGTTTTGTTTTATCTGTTTCAACTGCAGCTTCTTCCCATAACTTATCGAAATCAGCGTTTTTATATCGTGCATAATTGTATTCAGCATTACTTAAGAATAAGCTCTTATATGAATCTGGCTCAGGTCCCATTATGTAACCACCAAATGTAATGTCATATTCTTTATTCTCTTTATCTAAGCCTTTTTCGCTTGCCGCACTAGCATCTAATGCATTTAGTTCAACTTCTAAGCCAACTTCTTTTAATTTTTGTTGTGTATATAACGCTAAGCTTTCCATAATTTTATTATTCGTTACATACATCACACGTACTTTTTCCTTATCTTTCACGCCAGCTTTTGCTAATAAATCTTTCGCTTCTTTTTTATCATACTTATAGTCTTTAATATCTTTCGCATAATACATAGCGTCTGGCGTTAAGATTGAATTTGCTGGTTCTGCAAATTCACCTGAAACGAATGCTGAGTTAATCATTTCTTTCTTATCTAACGCATGCGCAATTGCTTGGCGCACTTCTTTTTTCTTCATAAGATCAGTATTCATGTTATAAGATAAGTAGAATAATCTACCTTCAGGGAATGTCACCATTGAGAAGTTCCCAGTGCTATCTAATTTCTTAAAGTCTTGCGGCTCAATCATCTTCATGTTGATTTGACCATTTTGCAGTGAAACATTTGCTGTATTACGGTCTTTTACAACGCGGTATACGATAGAGTCTAACTTAGCTTTCCCACCTACATAATCATCAAATCGATCTAATGCAACATACTCATCTGATTTATACTCTTTAAACTTAAACGGCCCTGATCCTACAGGCTGTAAGTTTTTCTTACTCTTCGCTAAATCTGCTTCCCCTTCAAATACATGTTTCGGGATTGGGAAGAAATCATTCATCACACCTTCGAAAGATGCGCTTACTTGTGGTAACACGAATTGAGTTGTTAACTCATCTACCTTTTTCACCTCAAGCGGCTTTCCTTTAAAAATAAAGTTTTCACGACTTGAGCTATTTTGCTTCTCATCCAAAATAGATTGGAATGTAAATGCTATATCGTCTGATGTATATAAGTTCCGTTTAATGTTTTAACATCGATAAAAGTGTCTATACTGCTTAT
>NZ_JBMDKC010000065.1:0-33290 GCF_057809515.1 Bacillus sp. FG16 | reverse complement strand
AGCAACAAAGCTCTAAGCAAGAGGATTCTTCTCAGGATAAGCAACAAAGCTCTAAACAAGAGGATTCCTCTCAGGATAAGCAACAAAGCGCTAAACAAGAGGATTCTTCTCAGAATAAGCAACAAAGCTCTAAACAAGAGGATTCCTCTCAAGATAAGCAACAAAACGCTAAACAAGGTGATTCTTCTCAGGATAAGCAACAAAGCGCTAAACAAGGTGATTCTTCTCAAGATAAACAACAAAAGGCTAAGCACGATGAACCCTCTCAAAGTAAGCAACAAAGCTCTGGAGGTAATAGTATTTATGACTTTACAAAACCAGAAAAAGACCGTATTCATTCTCTACAAGATTTAATAGAGAAACTTAAAAAGTCTAGTGATTTTATTAATTACCATACATCTGACGATGAAACGATGCCTTATTGGATTTCTTACTATCGCCCTTCACTTGATGGAGAGAAATTACAGAAATATTTAATGCCTACTCTTTTAGAGAAACCTTGTGCTTCTCTAGAACAACTAAAAGAACATATTCCGATGAGCGGCATTACAATTACGAACGACTTACAAAAAATTGAGGATATGGTTTTAAAGGGGCATGCGATCATTCAATTAAATCAGCAAGATCAAAAATGTATGCTTGCAAACATTGCAATTGATAATTATCGTGCGCCAACCCCTCCTTTAAACGAATCAACTGTTATTGGTCCGCAAGAAGGTTTCGTAGAGGATATTGATACAAACATTAATTTAGTTCGAAAACGTCTTCCTGTTTTAGATTTACAAACAAAAGAAATGATTATCGGCGAGTTTTCCAAAACAAAAGTTGTCATGATGTATTTAGACAACCTAGCTGAAAAAGATAATGTAGATTTTCTCGAAGAATCATTACGCGCTCTTGAATATGATCAAATTAATGATAGTGCTTATATACAAGAATTGATGGGTGAAAAATCAATTTTCCCTCTCTATATCAATACAGAACGTACTGATAGAGTTACAAAAGCACTAATTGATGGAAAAATCGCTATTTTTGTTGATGGTTCTCCAAGTGTTTTACTAACACCTGTATCCTATTTCGATTTTTTCATTTCACCAGAAGACTATAACGTCTCTTGGCTATACGCTACATTTTCAAGAATTTTGCGCCTTATCGCCGTTCTATTTTCAATTTGCGCTACACCGTTATACGTTGCAGTTTTAAATTATCATTATGAACTTATTCCAAGTGATTTACTTGAAACTTTGATTTTATCAAGGGCACAAGTACCATTCCCACCTTTAATTGAAGCACTCTTTTTAGAACTCGCAATTGATTTATTAAGAGAAGCTGGTGCAAGGTTACCGATGAAAGTTGGGCAAACACTCGGTATTGTAGGCGGTATCGTAATCGGGCAAGCATCTGTACAAGCTGGGTTAACGAGTAATATTTTATTAATTATCGTTGCACTATCAGCACTCGCTTCCTTTATTACACCTATTTATAAAATGGGTAATGCTGTTCGACTACTACGCTTCCCGTTTCTCATATTTGCAGAAATAGGTGGACTTTTCGGTATTTCTCTTGGATTTATCTTTTTATTTACTCATCTATTTAGACTTACTTCCTTACGTAAGCCGTACGCTTTGTTTTATCCGACAAGGCAACAATCAGTTAAAGATTCTTGGATCCGTTTTCCATTAACGATGATTGATACAAGAGATGTGCAAGCAAGACCACAACATGTAAAAAAGGCTGCGAAAGGAATTTCAACAAAACATAGATCGGACTTTGATGATTAAGAAATGAGGTGCATTCGATGAGTAAGGTTCAAGAAAAATATCAAATATCTCCTGTCTTTGTTTTCTTCTTAATTCACGGTGCACAGTTTGGCGCTGGCGTTCTCGGATTCGCTCGAATTATTGCAAAAGCTGCTGGATACGATGGATGGATAGGAGTTATTATCACAGGAATTGGTATCCATATTCTTATATGGATGATGTATTTTTTATTAAGGGAAACAAACGGGAATTTAATTGACTTACATCGGCAAACATTTGGAAAGTGGCTAGGGA
The DNA here is from genome assembly GCF_057809515.1 of Bacillus sp. FG16. Taxonomy (NCBI): domain Bacteria; kingdom Bacillati; phylum Bacillota; class Bacilli; order Caryophanales; family Bacillaceae; genus Bacillus; species Bacillus sp. FG16. The sequence continues at coordinate 31,236 of NZ_JBMDKC010000065.1, read as the reverse complement.
ATGGCTTTAATATCATCTTTGCAGCTTATTTTTTAATCGTCAGTATTTCTGTCATTCGAACATACGTTGAAATTATTCAAGTATGGATGTTCCCTACCGCTTCCACCTTTATGTTAACACTCTTTTTATGCTTAGTTAGTTATTACATTATTTCTTCTGGATTTCGTGTCATTACTGGCATTTGCGTCATCTCTGTTGGTGGTACACTAGGATATTTACTTCTTAGCTTATTCGTTTTGAAATACTCACATTGGGATAATTTACTTCCTATATTCACACATTCTTTTTCAGATATTTTAAAAGCCGCCAATCTGTCAATCTACAGTATGACCGGCTTTGAGATTTACCTCATGGTTTATCCATTTGTGAAAAAACCTGCGCAATCTCATAAATACGCTCAATACGGGGCATTATTTTCAAATCTTCTATATTTATTTAGTACCCTTTTAGCCTTTGCGTTTTTTAGTGAGAAACAATTGTTAAAAACGATATGGTCACAACTTTCTATGACCCAAGTCATTCAATTACCATTTATAGAAAGGCTAGAATATATTGCAATTTCAGGCTATGCACTTGTTATTATTACAAGTTTCATCCTCCCCTTATGGGCGGCAACGAGAGCAACTCACGAAATATTTCGTGTAAAACAAAGAGGTATTTTAATCGCTTTTATCCTTATCACTCTCATTGTTTCACAACTTTTAACAAACAGACATGATATTAATAACTTTATTAGTAATGCATCAAAAGTTAGTTTTTGGCTCATTTATGTATACATCCCAATCCTATTTATTATTGTGTGGGTGAAAAGAAAATGGAAAAAATCAAAAGTAAATTAATACTTATTTCTTGTATAGCACTCTTCAGTTTAACTGGATGTTTACAAAAAAATATTATCGATGATGTACAGCTTATTCAAGGAACCGTTTTTGATGTAGCAAAAGATAATAAAGTAAAAGTGACATTCGTTTGTCCCATTCAGAAAAAAGGAAATAAAGTTCAAGTTTTTGAAGGCAGCGCAAATGCAGTAAAACAAGTAAAAGCAGACACATCTTTAGAGTCTTCTCAACCATTTGCTAGCGGACAAATGCGTGTCGCTCTATATACGATAAGACTTGCCAAAACAGGAATGTCTACTTCATTCGATACATTACTTCGAGATGTGAATATAGGGAACGCTTTATATGTTGGTTTATTAGAGGGGAATGGTACTGAACTTTTAAAAGGGAAATATACGACTTCATACAACGTTGCAATTTATATAAAAAAGTTGTTAGAACATAATATGGAGACTGGTCCTTTACCAACGGATAATCTACATGTAGGAGCATTCCGTTATTATCAAGAAGGGCAAGACTACTATATTCCAATTCTAAAGAAACATGGTGATAAAATAAAAATTAACGGAATTGGTCTTTTTAAAAAGGATAAGTATATCGGTAAAATCGCGGAAAAAGATATGTTCATATTTAAAGGACTATTAGAGAAACATAAATTAGATTCACACGAATTTAAAACAGATTCTGCGTACGTAATGATTAATAATATTCGTTCTGTTCCAACTTACGATATAAAAATTAAAAACGGGAAGCCTTCCTTTTTCATTCACGTTCATCTTGATGCACGTATTCAAGAACTATCGAAACAAATTAACTTAGAAAATAACAAGAACACAAAAAAGATTGAAAAAAATGTCCAAAAACAATTGGATGTACAAGCTACCAAGTTAATCAAGCAGTTTAAATCTTTAAACGTCGATCCTCTCGGGCTAGGTGCAAAGTATAAGCAACATTATCGCCCATTCAAATTAGAAGAATGGAGACAAATGTATAAAGATGTTCCGGTTCATATAAAATACACCGTGAATATTACAAATTCTGGTGTAATTGAATGAGAAATGATTGAACTCCTCTCTCCAGCATGATACAACGGAAAGAGGAGTTTTTATTTTAGATAGAGAGAGAAGATATTTATGGGGGAGCTTATGTCTAAAAAATTAGTAAAGCCTATTTTAAATGGTATTTTATTTCTCGGCGTCTTTTTATTTGCTCATACATACTTAAAAAATGTTTCCTTCACACGTTATTTACTGGCCGTTATCCCAATGTTACTCGTTGGTATATTTGGCATCGATCTTATTTTATCTATTTTAATTAAGAAAGAGGAATAACAGTCGGGCATCTTATTTTCTATAAGATGTTCTTTTCATTTCATAATCACCTTATGTTACAATGAAATTCGGCAGAAAACGAGAAAGGATTGAAACAACATGACAAACGAAAAAGGTTTAGATAAAGGATACGAACTTGTTGCGAAAATGCATGAAGTATTCGGACATCCTGTGACAAATACTCCAACCAAATTAGCTGAAGAGCGCGCAAAAATTCGTGCGAGTTTTATGCAAGAAGAGCTAGAAGAATTTCTAGAAGCAACAACTGTTGAAGATCAATACGATGCACTGATTGACCTTATTTACTTTGCATTCGGAACGTTTACAGAAATGGGCGTACGTCCAGATAAAGGATTCGAAATTGTAAATAATGCAAACATGGCAAAACTATTCCCTGATGGGAAGCCTCGATTCCGTGAAGGTGATGGCAAAATTCTAAAACCAGAAGGCTGGCAAGCACCAGAGCCACAACTTCGTGCTGAAATCGAACGTCAGCGCCAAGAAGCTGAAAAAAACTGCTAGGATTTCCTAGCAGTTTTTTATTATGTCTTTTTCTCTGCAACTCATTAATGACCCACGTGCCCCGCGTGTCCTGCTGCCCCACTAATACTAGCTGCTCCTGCTGCTGCCCCTGCTCCTCCTGTTCCCATTCCACCTGTCCAAGGAGAAGATTGTTGCTGTTGTTGATATTGCTGATATTGTTGGTGTTGATGTTGCTGGTGTTGTTGGCCTTGATGACCGTGTTGACCTTGATGATGGTGTTGGCCTTGATAACCATGTTGGCCTTGATGATGGTGTTGGCCTTGATGACCGTGTTGGCCTTGATGATAATGGTGTCCATGGTGACCATGTTGACCTTGATGATGGTGATGCCCTTGGTGCGTTTGATAAAGAACAGCCTGTGGATGTATATGCTGGTGTCCGTGGTGATGTACTTGTTGTTGATGACCATGTTGGCCTTGGTGATGATGGTGTCCATGATGACCGTGTTGGCCTTGGTGATGATGGTGTACATGATGGCCGTGTTGACCTTGATGGTGGTGGTGTCCATGTTGGCCGTGTTGACCTTGATGGTGGTGATGTCCATGATGACCGTGTTGGCCTTGATGATGGTGATGCACGTGGTGACCGTGAACACCTTGCGGATAACCACCTACTCCGCCTGCTACAACACCTACTCCTGGTACCGGAAATCCTGTCTGCACTCCTCCAACAAAAGAAGGAAATGTAGTTGGTACTCCTACTGGAATTCCTGTCTGTACGCCAGCTACTGATGTCGGAAATCCGCCTGTTACTGTAGGCATTCCAGCCCCTGATGTCGAAAAACCTCCCATTAATGTAGGCATTCCAGTTTGCATGCCAGCTACCGATGTTGGAAATCCTCCTGCTACTCCACCCATCCAGCTCGGAATTCCACCGTACCCTTGTTGGCCAGCCCCTCCCATTAACATCATTTGTGTATAACTGTCCGATTCGCCCCCGAAGAAGCCATGTGGTGCATTATTGTCCATCCCTTTCATTCCTTTCACCTCTTCTACTCAATTTAGCCTACCTTTTTTATCATATTTCCTATAGAAGAATAGGTGTTTGTCTGTATTGGAATTCCGCTCTTTTATTTGTAGGTAGTGGAATAATTGAAAACTTAGACTAAGGTGATCCTAAGATTATTTTCTACACAAAAAAAGCTCAGAGTATAAATACTCTGAGCTTTTTTGAATGAATTAGTTTGCAACAACGTTAACAAGTTTTCCAGGAACTACAATTACTTTACGAACCGTTTTTCCTTCGATTTGGTCTTGAATTGCTTCAAGTGCAAGTTGCTCCATTTCTTCTTTTGATGCGTCTTTACTCATTGTTAGTTTCGCGCGAACTTTGCCCATAATTTGAACAACGATTTCAACTTCATCTTCTACAAGTTTAGACTCATCAAATGTTGGCCAGCTTGCATATGTGATTGTTTCATTGTATCCAAGTTTGCTCCATAGCTCTTCCCCGATGTGAGGTGCAACTGGTGCAATCATTTTTACGAAACCTTCTACATATTCTTTCGGAAGTGTTTCAGCTTTGTATGCATCGTTGATGAATACCATCATTTGAGAAATCGCTGTGTTGAAGCGAAGCTCTGCATAGTCTTCTGTCACTTTCTTCACTGTTTGGTGGTAAGCTTTTTCAAGTTCTTTATTTGGTGCATCAGTAATTTTCTCACTTAATTCACCGCTATCTTGAATGAATAGACGCCATACGCGGTCTAGGAAACGACGAGCTCCATCAAGACCATTTTCAGACCAAGCGATCGAAGCATCTAATGGTCCCATGAACATTTCGTATAGACGAAGTGTATCTGCACCGTGGCTTGCTACGATATCATCAGGGTTTACAACGTTACCTTTTGATTTACTCATTTTCTCGTTGTTTTCACCTAGAATCATACCTTGGTTGAATAATTGTTGGAACGGCTCTTTCGTTGGAACTACACCGATATCGTATAATACTTTATGCCAGAAACGAGCATATAGTAAGTGAAGTACGGCATGCTCCGCCCCGCCGATATAAATATCAACTGGAAGCCATTGTTTTACCTTTTCAGGATCTACAAGTGCTTCGCTATTGTTTGGATCGATGTAACGTAGGTAATACCAGCAGCTACCAGCCCATTGTGGCATTGTATTCGTTTCACGACGACCTTTTTTACCAGTTTCAGGATCAACAACATTTACCCACTCGTCAATGTTAGCAAGTGGTGATTCACCTGTACCTGAAGGACGGATGTTTTCTGTTTTCGGAAGAACTAATGGTAATTCTTCTTCTTTCACAGCTGTCATTGTGCCATCTTCCCAGTGAATTACTGGAATTGGCTCACCCCAGTAACGTTGACGGCTAAATAACCAGTCACGTAGACGGTACGTTACTTTTTGATTTCCCGCGCTCGTTACTTCAAGCCATTCAATCATTTTTGCGATTGCTTCTTCTTTATTTAAACCATCAAGGAATGCTGAGTTTACGTGTGCACCATCACCTGTGTACACTTCTTTCGTAATGTCTCCGCCTTTTACAACTTCCTTCATTGAAAGATTGAATACTGATGCGAATTCATAGTCACGCTCATCGTGAGCTGGAACTGCCATTACAGCACCTGTTCCGTAAGTTGCAAGAACATAGTCAGCGATCCAGATTGGTAATTTCTCACCGTTTACTGGGTTAACTGCGTAAGCACCAGTGAATACACCAGTTTTCTCTTTCGCAAGTTCTGTACGCTCTAGGTCACTCTTCATTTTTACAGCGTTAATGTAAGCTTCTACCGCTTCTTTTTGTTCTGCTGTTGTAATTTCTGCAACAAGTGTATGTTCCGGAGCAAGTACACAGTATGTTGCACCGAATAATGTATCAGGGCGCGTTGTGAAAACTGTGAATTTCTCGTCTGTACCGTCGATATTGAAGTGCACTTCTGCACCTTCAGAACGACCGATCCAGTTACGTTGCATATCTTTTAAGCTTTCTGGCCAATCAAGCTCATCTAGATCTTCTAATAGACGATCTCCGTAAGCTGTAATTTTTAACATCCACTGTCTCATCGGACGACGCTCAACTGGATGTCCGCCGCGCTCACTCTTACCGTCAATGATTTCTTCGTTTGCAAGTACTGTACCAAGCGCTGGGCACCAGTTTACAGGTACTTCATCAACGTAAGCTAAACCTTTTTCAAATAGTTTTAGGAAGATCCATTGTGTCCACTTGTAGTAGTTTGGATCTGTTGTATTTACTTCACGATCCCAATCATAAGAGAAGCCTAATGCTTTAATTTGATTACGGAACGTATTAATATTAATCTCTGTAAATTCTGCCGGACTGTTTCCAGTATCAAGTGCATATTGCTCTGCTGGAAGACCGAATGCATCCCATCCCATTGGATGAAGAACGTTATATCCTTGCATACGCTTCATACGAGATAAAATATCTGTCGCTGTATAACCTTCTGGATGTCCTACGTGTAGGCCTGCACCTGATGGATATGGGAACATATCTAGTGCATAAAATTTTGGTTTTTCTGTCTCATCTGGCGTACGGAATGTTTTATTCTCTTCCCAGTACCCTTGCCACTTCTTCTCAATATCTTGATGATTAAAGCTCATGAGATACCCTCCTTGAAATTCTATTTATTTTCACCGCCCAAAATACAAAAAACCTCTCATCCCTAGAAAGGGACGAGAGGTTATAGATTCCCGCGGTACCACCCTAAATTAATGTAAAAATATACATTCGCTTAGATCCGTAACGTGGATTAACGGCAATTGCTACTATTAGTTTCACAACTGCAACTCAAAGGCGAGTTCATAACGAAACGTGGATTGACTTGCACCGACCGTCAACTCTCTAAACCAGCTTCTATTACTACTACTCCTTCTCACTGTTATTACACATATAAGTTAAGTGAACTATCCTTCAATTAGTATCTCTTAAGAGCTTACTTAAAGCGAGGACTTCTCGGTTAATCGTTACTCTTAATAACTAACGAGTTCATATTAAGACAGCCGAGCTATCTCCCTTGTTCTAAAGGTTGTTTTATTTAAATATATTCTAAAACATGTGAACATGTTCCGTCAAACTAAACTGCAATTTTTTCTTCAACTGTTTCTTCTACTTTTACTCGTTTATCATAAATACTCGTTGCTATAAGCGCTACTACAAGCATTACCATGATTGCTATAAACAATACTTCCATATTGTATAAATCAACAATCGCTCCGCCAACGACCGGCCCGAACATTTTCCCTACAGTCGCCGCACTATTTACAACACCTTGATAAAAACCTAGTTTATCTTTTGGCGCAAGTATATTTGCAATCGTCGGCACCGCTGGCCATACAAATAACTCACCAATTGTTAATGTTACCATCGCAATGAGAAACATCGTAAATTGCTGCGCTTGACTTAACACAATGAATGACGCCGCAAAAATGAAGATTCCAATCATAATTTGCTGTTTTAAAGAACGCTTCATCCAGCGAATTAGCATACTAACAAGTGGCTGCGCACAAACAATCATCGCTCCGTTTATCGTCCATAATAAACTATAGTGACGAAGGCTAATATTCAATTCTTGCATATGTGTTGCAATCGCTCCTTGCCACTGTACGTATGTAACCCAGCATAAAGCATATGCTACACATACGATAAGAAGTGCTTTGAATCCAGGTGTAAGTGACCAACCTTTTTTCGTCTCAACTTCTTTTTGCACTCCTGGCTCTTTCTTGTCTTCCATACCACGGAATCCAATAAAAGCAATTAAGAAGAAAACAAAGTATAAAATAAAGTTCGCTAAGAAAATATAATCAAAACGATATGAAGCAACTAAACCACCACACGCTGTTCCAATCGCAATACCAACGTTTTGTCCAACGTACATCGCATTAAACGCTCGTCTTCCGCCCTCTGGCCAAACCGTACCAACCATCGCATACATCGATGGGAAGACCATCCCAGAACCGAAGCCGATTAACGCTAGCCACACAACATATAACGGCCAACCGTGGAAGAACACAAGACCTAAAATCGATACGAGTGTAATGACAATCCCTACTAAAATTGATTTATAACCGCCCCATTTATCAAATAAAACACCGCCGAGCAAGTTTCCGATTACACCAGTAAGCGAGTTGATCATTAGTACCATCCCGGCCACAGATAAAGATTTTCCTAGGTGATCATGCAAATAAATTGTATTAAAAGGCCATAAAAAAGAAGCACCCGTGACATTAATAATCATCCCAGCTACTAATAGCCATACTTTCCTTGGCATAGTTTCCCCTCCTATTCTATTTTTTTCGTTCATATATAACAGTAAAATTGTAGTCGTTTTTAAATAGGAAGGCAACTGATTAATAGTTGATGAAATTCAGATAATGGTTTATCGGTAAATGAAATTATATTTATCCCTGCTTGAAAATATATCAGCGATTTTTCAATTATATCGACCACAACTTGAAATATATCAGCGATTTTCTAAATATATCGACTTACCGACAAAAAACGACATCCGTAACAATATAGAAATAAGGGAGACTGCATAAAGTTCATGCAGTCTCCCTTATTTCTACTATCCAACTTCTTTTTCTCTCTTCGCACTTTCTTTAGCGCTCCATTTAAATATTTTATCTAATAAGGAATATATTCTCCCAGATTCTTTCGTTAACAAAGGTCCTAACGATGCCAATATTAAAACATACAAAGCTGAGAACGGTTTAATCGTTACCATTAAGCCGCCCACAATTCCAATATTAGCGACGATAATGGAAAATTCTCCGCGTGATACAAGTGTTAAACCGATATTTGTAGAAGCCTTATGTGATAACCCGGCTTTACGTCCCGCAACCATTCCAGCAGTAAAATTACCGATAAGAGTAATGAAAACTGCTCCTAATGCCAACCACACTGCTCCTCCAAGCGAAAATGGGTCTATACTTAAACCGAAGCTGAAAAAGAATATAGCTCCAAAGAAATCACGAAACGGAACAACGAGCTGTTCAATTCGATCACTATGCTCTGTTTCAGAAAAGACGAGCCCTAATAATAATGCTCCAATCGCCTCTGCAACATGAATCGTTTCTGAAAATCCTGCTACGAAGAACAAAATAGCGAATATTACGATAATAAAAATTTCATTGGATGAAATATCTAACATTTTATTTAAAAATCGTGTAGCTTTTCTAGCAACTACAAAGAATAGTAACATATATCCTACTGCTATTAAAATGGATGTAAGAGCACCTACAAATGACGTTGCCCCTCCGAGTACTAATCCTGAAACGACTGATAAATATACCGCTAAAAAGATATCGTCAAACATAATGATTCCTAAAATTAGCTCCGTCTCTTTATTACCAGATCTTCTTAAATCAACAATTACTTTCGCAACAATTGCACTCGATGAAATTGTTATGATCCCAGCAATAATTAATGTTTCTAATAAGGGGAAACCCATTATATATCCGTAAAGTAAACCTAATATAAAATTAAGCGATATATGAACAGTTCCCCCAAAAGCAATTGATTTTCCTGATTTAATTAATTTTTTAATTGAGAATTCTAAGCCTAAATAGAATAAGAGGAATATAACGCCAACACGGCCGAGGAAGGAAATAACTTCTCCGCTTTCAATAAATCTTAAATCGATAAGCCCTAAATCTGGGGCATGAGGCCCCACTAGCATACCGAGTATAATGAGAAACGGAATAATCGAGAACTTTAACTTTGCAGCGAGAATAGCTGCAAAAGCGACTAATACTAACGCAGTTCCAACTTCAAAGATTAAAGTATCCATCGATTATGAATCCCCTCCTACTGAAAGCAACTCATTAATGATTCTTTTTACTTCATGTCTTTCGCCTGATAATACAAGCATATCGCCAGCTTCAATGATAGAATCTGGGCCTGGATTAAAGAACTTCTTCATATTCTTTTTCAAAATGGCAATGATTGTTACATTATATGTGTTTCGGACATGTAAACTACCAATTGTTTTTTGTACGACTGGTGCATTATTTTCCACCTTAAACCACTCTATTGATAATCCTTCAAAAGCCATTTCAATCGTATCTAAAGCTTGTGGTCTATATACCATTCCGCCCAATATAGCTGCAATTTGTCTCGCTTCGGAATCACGAAGAGAGACGCTTGAAATACTCTCCTCATGATCCGCATCAAAATGGTACATTTCTCTTCGGCCATCATCATGAATAACGATAACCATCTTTTCATTACCTTTTGTAATCACTTCAAACTTACATCCAATACCCGGCAGTTCACTCTCTCTAATATTCATATTTTCCGCCCCCTAATTTTTTAGTTACGGCTTTTATAAATCGACATCAATCTCCGTTTTAAAGGTTTCATCTTTTGAGATACCTAAATACTTTAACGTCTCTGATGGAGTCGCGTGATGAAAATGTTTTTGCAATAGCGCAATCGCTATCCCTCTTTTGTATGCATGAAATCCAAACGTTTTTCGCATTGAATTCGTTCCGATTTTACCAACAACTCCAACTGCTTCTGCAGCATTATGAATTACACGATACGCTTGTTGGCGCGTAATTGAATTTGGCGTTTTATTAGATTGAAATACGTAATTTTCTCTTTTAACGCCAATAGATTGTACGTAATCTAAAAGCGCTTCTTTTACTTTTGTATTTAAATAAATATCTTGTTTAAATTTTTCATCTTTCACAGGAAGAGTATAAAACTCTTTAACAGTCCCGTCTTCATGTAATACATCTTCAAATTTCATACTAAGTAGTTCTGTAATTTTTAATCCTGTGTTAATTCCAATAACAAATAAAAGATAATCTCGCTGGGAGTGCTCTTTTAAATATTTTTTCATAGCCTCAATTTGGTTTATATCTTTTAATGCCTCTACAACTTCCATACATGTATTCTCCTCATCTTATGAACGGTAATTTTCTCATCATGTTGTCCATTTTACCTTATCATGCTATGAGATTTCCATGTATTATCCATTATTTTCACAATATACTTTTGTGATCCAAGCAGTTTTCAATTTGGAAATTTACAATTGTACAAATACGTTGTGGTTAGAAAAGAAATAGGGGATAAAAGTTCAGCTTCTTTCTATAGATTGGATTCCTCCTTTCCTTATCAAGCTGCTTCTACTTTTATATTACGTTACTTATTTACATTATATTATACATTTCAGTAACATTAAAGTGTTTTTTCTGAAAATAATAAAAACCGAGCGATTTCGCTCGGTTTTTTATTAATCTTCTTTCGGAAGAACAATTCCTTTATACAATTGAACTGTAATAAGGTAATAAATCGTGTAAATAACTACGAAAATTATGATTGGTACCCAAATACGGAAGTACGGATCGACTAAAATAAATCCGAAAATATTCATACCAACTAATACGTGAGCGATACCCACAATTGCTGGGAATAAGAATACTAAGAATAACTCTTTATAAATTGATTTCGTTAATAATTCACGGCGTACACCGATTTTACGAAGCATTTGATAACGCGTAATATCTTTTGATGCACCAGAAAGAATTTTGAACATAAGACAGCTTGCCATCATTGCTAAGAAAGCAATTCCAAGGAAGAAGCCCATAAACACTGTTCCGCTCGCAAGACCGTAGAACATGTCATACACTTGATATTTACTACTCATTTGCTCAGCTTTTATATTTTTATATTTAGCTAGCTGCAACTCGTCAAGTTTTTTCCATTCTTTTGTGTGTGCTACGAAATCGCCTGTTTTTCCAGTAAATACGATTCCTTCTTTACCATTTACAGTATCGTACATTTTTTGATCTACAATTTTAATGGCACGATCTTGGTATATATAATATGGTTGGATTGTTCTAAATGCCTCATCCCATTCTTCAGGCATTGCTTTTTCATTTTGAGTTTGTTCTGAGCTCACTCCTGCTACTGTACCTACTGGAGCCTCTCCTGAAATTTCTTTATATTTACCGAAATTCTCTTTACCTACACCATTTCGAATAAATGGCTTATGTTTCTCTAAATCTTCTTTTACATAATAAATATATTTGTCGTCTACTTTATAACGATACTCAGCTTTACTTTTAAATGATATGCCCTCTAAAATTTTCTTCTCTTCGGCTGTAGGATTATGAATAACTGAATCATAAATTTCAAATCCATCAACCGTTTTTATAACGTTATTTTTAAACGCCATACCACCTGAAATTGCACCAGCTCCAAGAGCAACTAACATTGCTACCGTAGCAAGCACTTTCGTTAAGCTATTAATACGGAAATTTAATTGTGCAAATGTAAAAGCATTAAGTCCTTTTTCACTACGCTTTTTATTACTCTTTAACTTTTTAATAATGACTGGAAGGAGTGATCCAAATAGCATGTAAGTACCTGCTGTTGTTGTAATTAATGCAATAAGGATTCCCATTTCTCTTAGTTTTTCCATGTAAATCATTGATGCATAGCCAATCCCTAATAAAATAACCGCTAGGAATGCAACTAAACCTGTCATTTTGCCTTTTACTGCAACACGCTCTGTTTGCGCATCTGCATGTACAAGTTGCAGTACAGAAATACGTGATAATTTAATACTGTTCATAATTGCTGATAATATAAATAGCGCAAAGAAGAAGATGCAAGTAACAGTCATAGATGGCAGGTAGAATGCTTTATAGCCTTCACCAGCAAATTCTAATTGTTTCATTAATAACTGTCCGATACCTTCTGCAAGTCCTACCCCAACCACAAGTCCAATTGCAAGAGAAGCAGCACCTAATACAATCGTTTCAATAAACATAAGTAATGTAACTTTATGTTTTTTCGCTCCTAACATCATATACATACCAAACTCTTTTTGACGAAGAGATAATAAGAAAGAGTTCGCATATAAAATATAGAAGAACGTTATGATAGCTAATAAAAATGAACCTGCTTGGAATACGAATCCAATTGATTGAATAACTGAGTTGGATTCGATAAACGCTTTATTCAGCGCTAACGTTTGAAACATATAAAAAATTGAGATAGACATGACAAGACCGACAAGTAAGACGATATAATCTTTCAGCTTACTTTTTAGCCCTGACATGGAAAGTTTGAATAACATGCTCTAGAACCTCCTTTCTTACGCTTTTTGTGTACCTAAGTCCGCAAGCACATCTAAAATTTCTTTATAAAACTCTTCACGTGTACCGTCGCGGTGAATTTCTTTATATAGCTCACCATCTTGAATGAATAAAATACGCTGACAGTAACTTGCACTATACGGATCATGTGTAACCATCATAATAGATACGCCTTGATCTTTATTTAAGTTTGTCATCGCATCAAGTAAACTCGTTGCATTTTTAGAATCAAGCGCTCCTGTTGGCTCGTCCCCTAAAATAATTGCAGGCTCATGTACTAAAGCACGCGCTGCTGCTGAACGTTGTTTCTGTCCACCAGATACTTCAGATGGATACTTTTGAAGAATTTCTGTAATCCCTAACATATCCGCTACTTTTTCTACTTTCGGTCCAATATTACGTGACGCGACACCTTGAAGAGATAATGGAAGTGCGATGTTTTCATAAATAGATAAGTTCTCTAATAGGTTAAAGTCTTGGAAAATGAATCCTAATTTTTGTGAACGGAAATCAGAAAGTTCACCTTGCTTCATTTTCGTAATATCCGTACCCGCAATTTCAACAACGCCGCCCGTTGCTTTATCAAGTGTTGAAATTACGTTTAATAATGTCGTTTTACCAGAACCAGATGGTCCCATAATCCCTACAAACTCACCCTCTTGAATTGAGAATGAAACACCTTTTAACGCATGTGATTGGTTCTCACCTTTTTTACCGTACACTTTTTGGACGTTTTTCACGTCTACAACTGGTTTCGTCATATATATCCTCCTACGCTTGTTTTTCCATTACCTATTTTGCGCTTTTTAGAGGCGAACTGCTATTTGTTAACATTACATTTACCTTACACTTTTGTAATATAAAAAAGATAGGTGTGTAAGGTTCGTTGATAAATGAAATTTTATTAGCGATTTTCAATATATATCGGCGATCCGCGAAGGAATAGCGACTTACCGAAAAAGATGACAATAAAAATGGGCTGTTCCACAAAAGGAACAGCCCACCTCTCTCTCTATTTCTTTAAAGGTGTTACCGTCCAATAGGTAATAACACGCCAAATCCATTCTAATGGACCCATTTTAAAGATTTTCATCCAAATTACGCTAAATACAATTTGAATTGCATAAATTGCAATACATACATATAACGTCTGCATGTAAGTCAAGTTTTCTGCAAAGTTAAATACACTTCCTGCGATTAAAATCATTGCAGTTTGTCCAATATAATTCGTTAAAGCCATTCGGCCATAATATTTCAGTGGCGCTAACAATGTTTGAACTGGTTTTAATTGAAGTAATAAAATTAATGCTCCAACATAGAAAGCTGAAATAATCGGTCCAACTGTAACACCAATTTTTAAAAATTGGCTTGCAGCATTCATTGTTCCATCCTCATTCTCAAGTATCATATTTATAAATGGTTCAGCAGGAACGTGCCCATATTGATACCATACAGCTATGACACTTAAAACAAACATAATACCTGTAAAAATAGCGACTTTCTTTATATTTTGCGCGAGATTTTCAAATACACGATATTGTCCTGCAGCAAGCCCTAATAAAATTAAGCCAAGTGGTAATAGTTCTTTAACTCCCATTACACTGAAGGCAATTGTCAAAATAAGTCCTAGTACTAGGTTCACTTCTTTTTTCGCTTTATAAAACGGTAAAACGATTAATCCGCAAATTGCGTATAACGCCAGCGCTTCGCCAGGCTGAAACATTTGATGAATTAAACCAAAAATAAATAATGCTACTAAGCGACGTAAAAATAAAACATAGCCATTTTTCCCTTTCGCAATCGCTCTTGAAATAAAGATATAAAATCCTACTCCAAATAAGAATGAGAAGATTGAGAAGAAACGACCTTCTACAAATAAGTATAGAAACCTTTGATAGCTCGCATCCACTGTATTAGGATCTGGGATTTTAATGTTAAGTAATGCGAGAATATTTACTAAAATAATCCCCAGTAGTGCAAAGCCACGAATGTAATCTAACTCATCAATTCGTTTGTTTGTAATATTGTTCCCCATAAAGCAGCTCCTTGTCCAAAATTTAATCCTCCCTTACTCTACTGGAAAAGGACAATTACAACTATCGGCAAACCTTACAGGAATCTTACATTATTGTCATATAGCAAAATAAAACCAGGTCATATTGCGACCTGGTCTACTCTGATTGTTTCGACTTTTGAGGTTGTCCTTTTTTACTATTACGCTGTTTTACTTGAACAATCGGATCAAGTTCATTCGAAAACTCAGCGTTATGTCCATTTTGCGTTTTTTGCTCTGGGTTATTTTGATCTGAACGTTTCGCCATTACATTCACTCCTTATTAGTGCGGTGTAATAATCATTTGATGTTGCAATTGGCGAATTGCCATACGTGCTCTATTTAATTGCTCACGTTGCTCATCATTCGCATGTTGTTGCATCGTTTGTAAATCGTTATATGCTTGTTCTAATTGCAACTGCGCATCCGAATACTCCATCGTATTATAATGCTCTTGTCTCATACCTTGGTCTAATTGTTCTTTCGCATATTCCACCGCTTGTTCCGCTTGTGTAATATACGATTCAAGTGATTGACGCTCTGCCATAATTGTCCCTCCTTGCTTCAATTCCCCTTTAGTGTGTCCCTTCCTTATGAACCTTATGAGTATGTTATAATGGATTTTGTGTTATTTTGACTCGGCTTAGGAGGGAAAGTAATGAAGGTTCAAAACCCTTTTCCATATACAAACGACAATAAACGTTATCATACATGGAATTATCATTTACGAAATGAATTTGGTGAAAAAATCTTTAAAGTTTCATTAGATGCTGGCTTCGATTGCCCGAACCGTGACGGTACAGTTGCTTATGGCGGTTGTACATTTTGCAGCGCTGCTGGATCTGGTGACTTCGCTGGCGATCGCCGCGATGATGTTATAACGCAATATCATGAAATGAAAGAAAAAATGCGCTCAAAGTGGAAAGATGGAAAATGTATCGCTTATTTCCAGGCTTACACAAATACACATGCACCACTTGAAGTGTTAAAAGAAAAATTCGAACCGCTTCTAGCAGAAAAAGACGTTGTCGGTCTTTCTATCGCAACTCGTCCAGATTGTTTACCAGACGATGTTGTTGAATATTTAGCGGACTTAAATAAACGCACTTACCTTTGGGTTGAACTCGGACTACAGACTGTTCATGAACGTACTGCAAATCTTATTAATCGCGCTCACGATTATCCGTCTTATGTGGAAGGTGTAAATAAATTACGTAAGCACGGCATTCGAGTTTGTTCTCATATTATTAACGGCCTTCCACTTGAAGATTACGACATGATGATGGAAACAGCTCGTGAAGTAGCGAAGCTTGACGTACAAGGAATTAAAATCCACTTACTTCACTTATTAAAAGGAACGCCAATGGTGAAGCAATATGAAAAAGGACAACTCGAGTTCCTTTCTCTTGAGGATTACGTAAGTCTCGTTGTTGACCAACTTGAAATTATTCCAGAAGACGTAATTGTGCACCGTATCACAGGTGACGGTCCACCTGATTTAATGATTGGCCCAATGTGGAGCTTAAATAAATGGGAAGTATTAAATTCCATCGATGCAGAATTTGTGCGCCGCGGAAGCTGGCAAGGAAAATATGCAAATGAGGAGAAACAAAAATGAAATTAGAACGTGTATTACCGTTTGCTCGCACTCTCTTGCAAACAGCAGTAAAGGAAGGCGATTACGCTGTAGATGCAACTTTAGGAAACGGCCATGACACTTGCTTCCTAGCTGAAATCGTTGGAGATAACGGAAAAGTATTTGGATTTGATATTCAAAAAGAGGCAATTGAAAGCTCAACAACTCGTCTAAAAGAAAAAAAGCTTTTTGAACGTACTGTTTTAGTTCACGATAGTCACGATACGCTTCTATCCGTATTACCGGAAGATGCAAAAGGAAAAGTAACAGGCGCAATTTTCAACTTAGGTTACCTTCCAGGCGGAGACAAGCATATCGTTACAAAACCGAACTCAACAATCTCAGCGATCGAACAATTATTAGAAGTAATGGCACCTGAAGGTATCATCGTCCTTGTTATTTACCACGGACACCCAGAAGGACAAGTAGAACGCGACGCTGTGCTTACATTTGCTGAAGAACTAGACCAAAAACAAGCACACGTACTGCGATACGGCTTCATTAACCAGCAAAATAACCCACCATTTATTGTGGCGATTGAGAAGCGATAAAGTGAAACTTTAATCAGTGGGGGCATCCCCACTGATTATTAGTTGAACCAATCGGGCATTTATGGGCCGTTTATCTCCCACCTAACCTCTTTGCTCCAGGCGAATTTTAAGGTGGGAGTTTTACTGCCCGTTAATGCGGGGTAATATATCAACGATTTTTCAATTATATCTATCGTAACTCAGGATATATCAACGATTTTTTCGATATATCTATCATAACTTACAATATATCAACGATTTCTCGGATATATCGATTGTTCGACAAAACGTAACAAAAAAAGACGTGCATTCACTGCACGTTTTTTTGTTATCCTCCTATATAATGGATATATACAATCTTAAAGGAGACAAACCAATGATCGGAATACTAGCAGGAATGGGACCAAAATCAACTGGACCATTCGTCGATATAGTTGTAGCAAGGTGCC
Source organism: Bacillus sp. FG16 (assembly GCF_057809515.1). Lineage (NCBI taxonomy): Bacteria > Bacillati > Bacillota > Bacilli > Caryophanales > Bacillaceae > Bacillus > Bacillus sp. FG16. Next base: position 13,761 of record NZ_JBMDKC010000065.1, on the reverse strand, counting down.
AAACAATATACGAAGCAAAGCATGATATGGACTTTCCTCATATGATGATTTACTCGTGCCCAACACCGTTTTACATGGATCACCCTATTGATCACGAAGCGATGAAAAAAGCGATTATTGAAGGAGCACAAAAACTTGAAAGTACTGGCGCAAGCTTTATCGCTATGCCGTGCAATACGGCGCATCTTTATTTTGAAGAATTACAGCGATCTCTTTCTATTCCTATTTTGAATATAGTTGATGAGACGTTAAAAACAATTCCTGAAAATACAAAAAGAGTTGCTCTTCTCGCAACAGAAGCAACTGTTCAAGCTGGGATTTACCAAGATGGGATTGCAAAACGTAATATAGAGTACATTCATCATGAAAAATGGCAGGAAATGATTAATCAAATTATTACTTGGATTAAATCTGGAGAGAGTGAAGAAGCTCGCGAATTGTGGAATGCGCTCGTTTTACAGTTGGAAGATGAAGTAGATACTGCAATTATCGCATGTACCGATTTGAATGTGGTGGCGAGTGAGGATTTTGTTGATTCTGCTCAATGTCTTGCGAAAGCGGTTGTTGAGATGTATTTATCAAATAAGAAGAAATATTTATAAATGTTGAAACCCCTAAAAACTTTTAACTTTCTTCACAATTCTTTCAAAGTAATCACACTTAATCTCGCTATATTAAATAAGTAGTTATTCATATAGGGAAGGTTAGGGGAACTGAAAGTATGAAACAAAATCGTTCGCTTCATTACATTTTTTGGCGTTGGCATTTTTATGCTGGGCTTTTTATTACGCCGCTTCTTATTACTTTGTCACTAAGCGGAATTGGGTATTTATTTCGGGAGGAAGTTGAAGATTTCATCTATAAAGATTTATATTTTGGGAAGAGTGCTCAAACAGAATCTATTTCGATGTCTGATTCTATTTCCTTAACAGAGAAAAAATATCCACATTATAGCGTGGCGAAAATTAGTGAATTTAATGGGGATTATAATACGAGACTTACGATTGCAAATGAGTATACTGGGCAACAAAAATATGTGTATTTAGATAGTAATAATCAAATTGTTGGGGATCAAAACGCAAGTGAAACATTTGCCAATATAATGAGGGAATTACATAGTTCTCTTTTAGTTGGTGGCACTGTCGTCAACTATACTGTAGAACTTGCGGCATGCTGGACAATCTTTTTAATCGTAACCGGATTGTACATGAGTATACGCCAATTCAAAAACACACCCTCATCCAATAAGCGAGAGAAAGCAAAAAGACGTCATTCTATTATCGGTATTATATTTACAATTCCTCTCTTTCTGCTAATCGCATCTGGATTGCCATGGTCAGGATTTATGGGGAACCAAATTTATAAAATTGCATCTTCTAATGAATCACTCGGATATCCAAAATTGTACATGGCACCGCCTGAATCAAAGGTAAAAGAATTGCCGTGGGCAACAAGAAAAGAAGCTCCTCCTGAATCGAATTCAAATGAACCTAAAGCAATTTCTGTCGATGAATTACAAAAAGGAATTGAAATAAAGAAGCCATATGTTATTTCACTACCAGCTGATCCGAAAGGTGTATTCACTGTTTCGAAATCGAGCGGTTCTGGTATTACAGGGATGCATGTTGCACCAAGTGAAGAGATAACAGCTTACTTTGATCAATATAGCGGGGAACTCATTTCAAAAACGGACTATCGTGATTATGGATTACTTGCACAATGGTTCACTTACGGTATCCCGCTTCATGAAGGACATTTATTCGGATGGCCAAATAAAATATTATGCTTACTAACGACATTATCTCTACTACTTCTCATTTATTACGGAATAAAAATGTGGTTAGCAAGAAAGCCGAAAGGAAAATTAGCAGCACCTCCAAAACAAAGAGATAAGAAAAGTATATTCGTTTTCTTTATCATGATGGTTATACTAGGCGCTGTCATGCCTTTATTCGGACTATCTGTTTTAGTTATTTTTGCAATTGAACTTCTCATATATGTATTTTCAAAAATACGGTCATAATAAAAAAAACCACTCTACATGAGTGGTTTTCTTCATCACTGCGCCATTTTCTTTCGGTACATCTTCCCGTTCCAATAGAAGAATCGTGAAGTGAGACCTCCGTATTTTACAATGCGCCGTGCCATTTTGTGCATATTCTTTTGTGCTGATACTTTTTGGTCTGATAAATAAATACCAAGTAATCCTCGGCTTATGAGACGATGAAACTTCGCATGAGGTAAATCACCAATGCTCTTCTCTGCTTCTTCTACAAAGTGTTTCATACGATCTAATATCGCTTGCTCGTTTTCATAATAACTACAGAAATTCAAATCCCCGCCGATACGATCTTCTTCTTGATCGATGAAATAATCAAGTAAGATGTGAAGTCCTTGTACGTAAGGGAAGTATCCTTGTCTAATTTTCGCAATATCTTCATCATGTAATTCATCATGAAATGCATATGCTACAAGACAGAAAATTCCAAGCGTAGAACCGGCACATGCTGAAAATTCAAACCAGCTCATCTCAGGTAAGTTTTCTTTATGTGCTTCAAACCATGTTTTCAGGCGCGGTTCTCTTTCTTCTAACTTCACGTGTTTATGAATTTGTAAATCACAATAATAACAAGCAAGTTCATGAAGAACAGGAGCAATTTTGTCATAGTGCTTCGTTTTCTTTAAAACATCTTGGCACGTTTCAACAAGTTCATCTAAATAACCACCATCATCTTGATCATCACGATAGCGATAATAATTACCGCCACCTTCTACTTCAGGTGATAATGCCATTAACATAGATTCATGCAGTGCGGCAAAATCATTTGGGTCAAGTGATGTACTGCGGTCACATAAATTATCTAAATAATCGCTGATTGTTTGATACGCTACGATAAAACGAATGCATTCCTCTCGGTGTTCATTTGCTAGCAGCGATAAAATGCCACCACCCTCACAATGAAACGTTTTATGCTCAATACTTGCGATTGCCTGACTATGAAGCTCATCATTCGGAATATGGTAGGCACGCTCTTTCCACATCGCTAGCTCATGGTGTACAACCGGAAACACATCACGGTATACTTTCGCCATGAGCGTTATGGGATTACTCGGTACGTTCACTTCTTCCTTCATCTCCTCTATTAAATGTACAAATAATGATTTATTTGTTTGTTTTTACTATATTATTGACATGTATTTCAGTAAATGACTGAATATAATTCAAAATTTCATCACGCTCATACTCATTTAATAACTCGTGATAACAATTCGGCCATTCTTTATATGCCTTATCACCTATTTTAACATTATCAAACCACATGCGGACACGTGTTTTATCTACAAGTTTATCCTCACATGCTTGCATTAGCAAGAGCGGAACGTCTGGAAAATCGTCTATTTTTTTATGAGCAATTTCGATAGACTTAATCAATTCACTATACCAACGTACTGATACTTTGCGCAAGAACAATGAATCATTCTCCATTGCATCTCTCACTTCATGATTCCTTGTTGACATTTCCACCGTAAGATTCGTTGCAAATTGCAATTTTGGAGCCACAACATTTAATATTTTTGAAGCAAATTGAAGTGGAGCAGAAGGTCCGGCTGCTACACCTAAACATGGCGAACTTAAAACAATACCATCTACATCCTCTCTCTTCGTTTCTTGCATCATACGAATGACGATAAGACCGCCCATACTATGACCAAATAAAAAGATAGATAACCTATACTTTCTTGCTTCTTTCACCCATAATTTAACTTCCTCTATGTATTCATCAAATGAATCAATATGTCCTCTATTTCTTGAAGTCGTTCCATGTGACGGAAGGTCCCCCATCACGACGTGGTAGCCGATATGATTCCACACTTCCGCAACGGCTTCGTAACGTCCGTGATATTCCATTGCGCCGTGCACGATAACAATGACAGCTTTCGCTTCCTCTGCTTCATAATTCCACATACGGACCTCCTCCATTTCACTCTTTCTCATAATTTGATACACTAAAACTAGTCTCTAGGAAAGGAAGACTTTACATGATATATCCTTACAAAGAAAAAAATCCAAAAATTTCGAGTAGTGCTTTTATCGCTGACTATGTTACGATTACAGGCGATGTTTCCGTTGGCGAGGAATCAAGTATTTGGTTTAATACAGTCATCCGTGGTGATGTGTCACCAACAATAATCGGAGACCGAGTAAATGTACAAGACCAATGTACACTCCACCAAAGCCCTCAGTATCCTCTTATTTTAGAAGATGATGTTACAGTTGGGCATCAAGTTATTTTACATAGCTGTCATATTAAAAAGGATGCTTTAATTGGAATGGGATCCATTATATTAGATGGTGCTGAAATTGGCGAAGGAGCTTTTATCGGCGCTGGAAGCCTCGTTTCACAAGGAAAGAAAATCCCGCCAAACACGTTAGCTTTCGGTCGTCCCGCGAAAGTCATTCGTGAATTAACAGAAGAAGACCGTAAAGATATGGAGCGTATTCGTACGCAGTATGTTGAAAAAGGTCAATATTATAAATCACTACAAAAATGATTTTACTGCTGCCATAATACTGGCAGCTTTTTTTATATAAAAACTAACTTTTTCTTTACAAAACATTATTACTCCCTCAACAAAATCTTATTAAAATAAAAGCTAATATCTCCATATATATGTAAACGAGGGAGGAAAATTTTCATGAAGGTCAGTGGATTATATAAAATAGAATGTTACATTTTTAAAGGAATTAATCGCTACTTTGATCAAAAAACATTAAATATCTTTTTCAGCAATATTACCCATATCGGTGGTGCTACTTTCTCCATTACACTTACACTTTTCTTTTTAATTTTTGCAAAAGGGACTTTACACCAAGCGGCAATCGCTACTGCTATTTCTTTAGCAATTAGCCATATTCCTGTACAAATATTAAAAAGGTGGTATCCACGAAAACGTCCTTATTTAACAATTCAGGATGCGAAATATCCAGTCCATCCATTAAAAGACCACTCTTTCCCGTCTGGTCATACAACAGCCGTTTTCTCTGTCTTCATTCCATTTATTTGCTATAATCCAAGCTTACTTGCTTTCCTATTACCGTTAGCATTATGCGTCGGTATTTCTCGTATTTATTTAGGGCTTCACTATCCGTCAGATGTATTCGTCGGCATGTGCCTTGGCACTTGCTCTGGCATCATCTCTTTTTATCAATTCATCCCACTTTTCACATAAAGGAGTGATATGATGAGAGTCGCCATTTTTACCGATACTTTTACGCCACAAGTTAACGGGGTTGCGAAAACGTTAGAACGATTAACAAGTTACTTTCAGAAAGAACAGATCGCCTATTCTGTTTTCGCCCCTCAACATACAGCTGAAGATAATTTCGTGGCTAATGTGAACAAGATGAGAAGTATCCCGTTAACAATATTATATCCAGAATGTCGCTTTTCTTTTCCTACTCCGCGTATTAAACGGGAACTTCATTCCTTTAAACCTGACATTATTCACATTGCCACACCTTTCAACATGGGACTTTGTGGACTGTATTACGCCAAAAAGTTAAACATCCCAGTTGTCGGTTCTTATCATACTGATTTCGATGCGTATTTACGCTATTACAAAATTGAATTTCTCACCAATATGCTTTGGAACTATTTAAAATGGTTTCATAGTCATATGCAAAAAAATTTCGTTCCCTCCCCTGAAACATTACATCAATTAAAAAATAAAGGCTTTCAGGCCCTCTCCATTTGGGGACGTGGTGTAGATTGCACACTCTTTCATCCAGCTTACAATACAGACCTATTCCGAAAAAAATATAATATTACAGCGAAGTATGTTCTTTCCTATGTAGGACGAATTGCTCCTGAAAAAGATATTGATACGTTGCAAAACCTTATCGTTAAAACATCGCATACTCGAAACGACATTCATTGGCTCATCGCAGGAGACGGACCTCTAGCAACAAATTTGCGTGAAGCTGTTCCGCAAACAAATGTCACTTTTACTGGCTACTTACAAAGTGCAGATTTAGCCGCTGCATATGCTTGTTCTAACATAATGGTATTTCCATCAGCTACTGAAACATTCGGAAATGTTGTACTTGAATCACTCGCATGTGGCACACCTGTCATTGGTGCAAATAGTGGCGGGGTTAAAAATATTATTACAGATGGAAAAACGGGAATTCTTTGTCCCCCTAAAAATGAGGATGCATTTCTATCATCCATTTATTCTTTATTGCAAAATGAAGAAAAACTTGAGCAAATGGGAATAGCAGCTTCATCTTTTGCGAAATCAAAAAGCTGGGATGAGATCTTTCGCGCCTTACTTAACCAGTATGAAGAAGTCCTTCAGCATACCGCATCAGAGTTACTTGCTTAAACAGAAAAACTCCCTTCAAAAACGAAGGGAGTTTATTACACACTTGTGAATTTTAGTTAAATGAATGATACATAAGGTGAAATATCATTTATTTACATATTCATTATAGCAAAAATAAACATAACTAAACAGACTTGTAATAAAAAAACCATAAAAATTAATATATGGTTATACAGTGTTTTTGCTGTATAATGATTTTAAGAATTCCCCTTAAAATCAACTTACTCACATACCTTTATACAGCAATTGTTCCCCAATTCTGTATATCAAAAAACCTTTCATTCATTTGAAAGGTCTTTTTGAGCCTGCACATATTCTTCTTTTGTATTTACATTTATAAACCAATCTGTATTCGCTTGTACATCTTCTCCAGCAACATACTTCACATTACATTGTGATAAAAGCTGCCCCATACTTCTTTTCTCTTCCTGAAGTAAAGCATAAATCTTTTCTTTCACGCGGTTATGATACGCTGCAAGTAGCGGCTGTTTTCTTCCATTAATAATAGGTACAACCGCATCATATTCATTGCTCGTTTGCTCTAGTAAAATGGTAAACCATTCATGCGAAACATTTGGCGCATCGCAAGGCATAATAGCGTACCAATCTGCTTCTATGTATTCCATTCCTGATACAATGCCGGCAAGCGGCCCATTTCCTTTATAGTGCGGAATATCTTCTATAACAGGAACTTGTACGAATTGCTCTACTCGCTCTTTTATATCAGAGTGACTGATGACTACAACTTCTTGGAGCGCACTTGTCATCACTTTCAAAATAAGCTCAATAAAAGTACTATCTCGCCAGCTCGCTAACGCTTTTGGCTCACCGAATCTACTCGACATACCGCCCGCTAATACAATTCCAGCCCACTTACTCATTGGCGATGCAGCTCAAATGTAATATGGCCTAATTCCGGTAAAATTAATTTATTCATCGCAAGACGAACCGCTCCGCTCGACCCTGGCATCGAGAAAACTACTTTACGTCCAATTGTACCGCCGATTGCTCTACTTAACATTGCGCTGCTTCCGATATCTTCTAAATAACTAATCATGCGGAACAGCTCACCAAACCCGACAATCTCTTTATCTAATAATGCTGACACTGCTTCGATTGTTACATCACGCTTCGTAATACCAGTACCGCCATTTGTTAATACAACATCTACGTCTTCCCTATGATAACCAGCTAACACTGCTTGCTGAATACTTTCTTTATCATCTTTTACAATTTCATAAGAGGTCACTGTATGTCCTGCCTCTTTTAATAATTTATGTAATAATTGTCCGCTCTTATCTGTTTCTTCCGTACGTGTATCGGAAATCGTAACAATCTTGCAACGCACTTCTTTTGGAGCTTGTTTTTTATGTTCAGTTACACTCATTTTGTATCTTTCCTTTCTTAAAGACTTTTCTTCATTTTATCATACATATCTTTACACAATTATATATGAAGCCAATCATGCGCCATGATACAATATAAGTATACTAACCCACAAAAAGGAAAGTGCACTTTCTTATACTCCTAGACTACACATCTTTAGCTACTCCTTATATTTTCTACATAATAGAATTCAATTTTAAAACTTGTACTAAAAAATAAATTGGAGGTCTACATATTATGGAACTATATAAAAAATTAACAACAACATTTATCCTCTTATTCATCGCTTCAATCACTGTCGGCTTTTCCTTAAAAGGCGCAATTCCATACGCTACATTAGTAAGCATTATATTCGCGACACTATTTTTACTAAGCAGTGCCTTTTGCGCAGGAAAAGCACGTCAATTGAAAGGTTGATTGCATATGTTCCAGAAGAAACCCACCCTTTCTAAATCATGTAAAAAGGAAATAAAAACGTATGAAAAGGCATGACTAATATGAAAAAGTATATTGAGCTAGATGGAGAAGTATATTGTAGTTCATGCATTCAAATTGTAAGTAAAACGAAATAAAAAAAGCTTTGCGCTCACCGCGCAAAGCTTTTTTTCATATATTATAGACCAGCTTGCTCTTTTAAAGCTGCAGCTTTGTCTGTACGTTCCCATGAAAGATCTACATCAGTACGTCCGAAGTGGCCGTAAGCTGCTGTTTGTTTGTAAATTGGGCGACGTAAGTCTAGCATTTTAATAATACCAGCTGGGCGAAGATCGAAGTTGTTACGAACTAGTTCTACTAGTACGTCTTCAGATACTTTACCTGTGCCGAATGTATCAACTGAAATTGATACTGGTTGTGCTACACCGATTGCGTATGCAAGTTGTACTTCTGCTTTGTCAGCAAGACCAGCTGCTACGATGTTTTTCGCAACATAACGAGCTGCATATGCTGCAGAACGGTCAACTTTTGTTGCATCTTTACCAGAGAATGCACCGCCACCGTGGCGAGCGTATCCACCGTAAGTATCAACGATGATTTTACGTCCTGTTAAACCAGCATCACCTTGTGGTCCACCAATTACGAAGCGGCCAGTTGGATTAATGAAGAATTTCGTTTCTCCATCCATTAATTCTGCTGGTACTACAGCTTTAATTACGTGCTCTTTTAAGTCGCGATCGATTTCTTCCCATGTAACATCTGGATGATGTTGTGTAGAAATTACGATAGTATCAACACGTACTGGTTTACCATTTTCATCATACTCAACTGTAACTTGCGTTTTTCCATCTGGACGTAAGTATGATAATGTATCATCTTTACGTACTTCAGTTAAACGGCGAGCTAATTTGTGAGCAAGCGAGATTGGAAGTGGCATTAATTCTTGTGTTTCATTACATGCAAAACCAAACATTAAACCTTGGTCTCCTGCACCAATTGCCTCAATCTCAGCGTCAGTCATTTGACCTTCGCGTGCTTCTAGCGCTTGGTCAACACCCATAGCGATGTCAGCAGACTGCTCATCGATAGATGTTAAAACAGCACAAGTTTCTGCATCGAATCCGTATTTTGCGCGTGTGTAACCAATGCCTTGAATTGTTTCACGAACGATTTTCGGAATATCTACGTAAGTAGAAGTCGTAATTTCCCCCGCTACCAATACTAAACCAGTTGTTACAGTTGTTTCACAAGCTACACGTGCATTTGCGTCTTTTGATAAGATCGCATCTAAAATTGAATCAGAAATTTGGTCACAAATTTTATCTGGATGTCCTTCAGTTACAGACTCAGATGTGAACAGATGACGTTTTTTTGTCATGTGGTAAACCTCCCTACAGTAATTGTATATATTGTACGGAACTCATCCTTAATTTGCCACAAACTGCGACATACATTTATTCTCCCACACAAGCATACAGAAAAACCTTTCCTACTTTACATAGAGGAAAGGTTTAATTTGCTACTTGCATACTGCTTTTTGCCCTTCGCTCTTATCGTTCGAGACCTGTAGCCTCGCACAGGTTTTAGCACCTATTCACCTGTATTTATCAATACAAGTGAGGTTGCTGGGCTTCATCGGGCCTGTCCCTCCGCCAGCTCGGGATAAGAGAGTATCCGTCCCAACCTATACTAAAGAAATGATATTCATTTGTCAATTAATATTCACATTTTCCTGAAAGTTTTTCTCAATACGCCTGAAATGAAATATTAATAGGGAAATAATGCATTCACACAAACAAAAAGAAATAAATAGTATACATTATTTATATAATTGTGTTATACTCTTGTTGGGGATTACGAGAAATATTTCATTAAATGAAAAGGATGGTATATAAATATGAGTACTGTGAATGTCCAAATTGGTTTACACGAATTATTGAACGGAAGCAATGCACAGATTCAACTAAGTGTTCCGCAATTAGTGGAAAAAGTATTAATGCGAAATGAAGGGAAATTAACTTCTACTGGTGCCGTTTCTGCTTCAACAGGAAAATATACAGGACGTTCTCCTAAAGATAAATTTATTGTGAAAGAAGCATCGGTTGCTGACAAAATTGCTTGGGGAGCTGTGAACCAACCGATTTCTGAAGAACATTTTAATAAATTATATACTAAAGTTTTAGAATACTTAAAAGAAAAAGAAGAGTTATTCGTCTTCAAAGGATTTGCAGGCGCTGACCGCAATTACCGCCTACCAATTCAAGTTATTAATGAATATGCATGGCACAATTTATTTGTACATCAATTATTCATTCGTCCAACTGAAGAAGAATTAACAACTCATGAGTCAGGGTTCACAATTGTTTCTGCACCGAACTTCAAAGCTGATCCAGCTGTTGACGGTACAAACTCTGAAGCATTCATTATGGTTTCATTCGAAAAACGTATTGTACTAATTGGTGGTACAGAATACGCTGGAGAAATGAAAAAATCAATCTTCTCTATTATGAACTTCTTACTACCTGAACAAGATATTCTTTCTATGCATTGCTCTGCAAACGTAGGTGAAGAAGGTGACGTAGCACTATTCTTCGGTTTATCTGGAACAGGTAAAACAACTTTATCTGCTGATCCGAACCGTAAATTAATCGGTGATGATGAACACGGTTGGTCTGATAACGGTGTATTCAATATTGAAGGCGGTTGCTATGCAAAATGTGTAAACCTTTCTCACGAGAAAGAACCACAAATTTTCGATGCAATCAAATTTGGATCTGTTTTAGAAAACGTTATCATTAATGAACAAACGCGTATCGCGGACTACAACGATACTACTTTAACAGAAAATACTCGTGCTGCATACCCTATGCATGCGATCGACAATATCGTACTGCCAAGTGTTGCTGGACACCCAAATACAATTATTTTCTTAACTGCTGATGCATCTGGCGTATTGCCTCCAATCAGTAAGTTATCAAAAGAGCAAGCTATGTATCATTTCTTAAGTGGTTACACTAGTAAACTAGCAGGAACAGAGCGCGGCGTTACATCTCCGCAAGCTACATTCTCAACTTGCTTCGGTTCACCATTCTTACCACTTGATGCATCTCGCTACGCTGAAATGCTTGGTGAAAAAATCGAGAAACACGATGCGAAAGTATTCCTAGTAAACACTGGCTGGACTGGCGGCGAATATGGCGTTGGTAAACGTATGAACTTAGGTTATACTCGTGCAATGATTCAAGCAGCATTAAGCGGCGAACTTGCAAAAACTGAAACAGCTAAACATGACATCTTCGGTCTTGAAGTTCCACTTCACGTACCAGGTGTACCTGACGAAGTGTTAATGCCTGAACAAACTTGGGCTGATAAAGCTGCTTACAAAGCAAAAGCAATCGAGCTTGCAAATGAATTCAAAGAGAACTTCAAAAAGTTCGAAAGCGTTTCTGAAGATATTATTAACTTAGGCGGCCCAATCGCTTAAATTAAAACTTTCTGTTGAAATAACCCTTTACTCATATGAATAAGTGTCGTGTAACCGTAAAGTTTCGCGTACTCACCGACAAAACCCAATGCGGCTTAACGGTTACACACACTTACATAAAAAAGAAGCTTACGTTTTTACGTAAGCTTCTTTCTATATACTCTTATAGCTTCTACTCTTCGCTAAATCCTCTATTCCACCTAAAGACTGTCCAAGCACAATTTTTAATTTATATACTCAAATTTTCACACGTACACATCATGGATTCAAACATATTAACTACTTTCCTACCCACTACATCTTCTGGGTTTACGACGAATGGGGCTTAAATAGGCACTGACCGCTTCTATCCCACGCCAGATCCTCTATTCCATCTATAAAGTATCTTTTTATCTTTTTTAACTCTTCGTTAGTTCTTTCTCATCTTTCATGCTATAGTATCCTAAATTCACAACGATTAAGAAATAACCACCCATAATCCCTACTGCAAATGCCCACATAACCATGTGGTGCTCAATTTCGTACATAATAATAGCACCCAAAATGGCAGCTGCAAAACGGTTAAACATACCGAGTGTCGGTGCTTTCGTCTTCTTTACAATACTATCTCCAAGCTTCTCAATTCTTCTCCCTAAAAGCCAAACGCAATACATACTTACAATAAGCCCAATTCCAGCGCCTAAAAAGTGTGCTGAAAACGGTGTTAACATCCAACCTAGTAACAAAATACCTAGTATATAATACGATTGGATTTTAAATGATCTTAGTGACATACTAATCATGCTGTACCCCTCTTCATTCGTTCTTATCTATCCAACAAAAAATTTCTTTCAAATTCATATTCCTTACATCCATTTCACTCAAATCAAAAACAACATAAACCGTATGTTTATGTTGTTTAAATGTTTTTAGGAAATAATATTATACAAGATTTCGAACATCATATTCTCATATTTTGTGACGGTTTTCCAAACTTTTTTCGTCCATTTATGAAAAAAATGATATCAATCTATGAACATACGGATATGATGTAATAAGCACACAAATAAAGGGGGCGTCTAATGATTTATTTTTTAATGGCTCTCATTCACCTCATTATCCCTGCACTTATCGGACTTTCATTGTATTGGTACACGAAAAATCATAGCATTTTTTACGCTGTCCTCGGTGTTCTTCTTCCTGGTATTATTCTTATTACACTCTTCCGTATTCCATTTTTAAACTTAATCCCACTTATTACTGCTATCTTATTTCTCATCTTCTTACCAAAAATAAAAAAATAGGAAAGCAGATCATAGGTGATCTGTTTTCCTATTTTGATATAGGTTCCCCTGCAATAGAATGAACTTTTACTTTCTCCGATTTCACAAACCATAGACCGACAAAAATGATAATTCCACCGATGATCTGTTGAAACGATACATATTCATTTGCCCAGACAGCTGCAAATAAAACAGCTACAAGCGGCGTTATATACATATATACCATCGTATGTGACGCCCCAATTTTTTGAACACCAACATACCACATCACTAAGCCGAATACTGTGACAAAGAAAATAGAATATAGTAAAGCAAATAGTGTCATTCCGTGAGTAATTTGAAATGGCATGACAAACACATGCGGACCACTTAACAATAATAGCGGAATCGCACCCACTAATGCAGACCATGTAGTAACACGTAATGCTGAATATTTTTTAATTAATGGTCCTGCTAAAACAGGATAAAGCCCCCAGCATATTGATGTAATAAGTCCAATTCCATTGCCATAAAAAGAACTAGTAAGTGAATGTCCTGCTACTAAAACTAATGCTGCACCAACAAAAGCAATCATAGAACCGATTAACTTTCGAGAAGAAAAATTTTCTTGTTTCAGAAAAATCGCAAATACAGTTGTAAAAATAGGTGATATAGAAATGAGTAAAGAGGCATTTGTAGCGGATGTATATTTGACAGTTTCCATAAATAACGTTTGATACAGTACAATACCTACAACGCTAACGATGATTAATCTATATAAGTTACGTTTAATATTTTAACAATTGTTCAGTTCCTAACCTTTGAAGC
>NZ_JBMDKC010000064.1:0-33611 GCF_057809515.1 Bacillus sp. FG16 | reverse complement strand
GTTTTCAAAGAACTACTTGGTCGCTCATTTGCGACTTCCTTATGTTAACATCTTCGTTTTTCGATGTCAACTAAGTTTTTCAATTTCTTTTTTGTCGTTTTCTGCGTTTCCGCATCAGCGACGGTTATTAATATATCATGGTAAAAAATGAAATGCAACACCTTTTATAAACTTTTTTTAAAACTGCCCACATTTCTTTTTTAATATCATATACTTAAACGAAATATCTCTTTCATGTATGAGTAATTCCTACATATATTTTATATAAAGTTACTCTATCAAAAAACGTTTCTTTCTATAATAAACGTTTTATTCATATACCATATCATACAAGGAGGAATACATATGGACTATACCGATTTATTAATCAAACTAGGTCTCTCGGCTATTTTAGGATTTGCCATTGGTTTAGAACGCGAATTAAAACGGAAACCACTTGGTTTAAAAACGTGTTTAGTTATTTCTATTATTAGTTGCCTCCTAACGATTGTTTCTATTAAAGCAGCTTATAACTTACCACATACCGATCATATGAATATGGATCCACTTCGACTTGCCGCTCAAATTGTATCAGGAATTGGTTTTTTAGGTGCTGGCGTAATTTTAAGAAGAGGCAACGATAGCATTGCAGGGCTCACGACTGCCGCTATGATCTGGGGTGCTTCTGGTATTGGTATTGCCGTTGGAGCTGGTTTCTATATCGAGGCAATTTTCGGAATGTGTTTTCTTATGATTAGTGTCGAACTGATACCATTGACAATGAAGTTTGTAGGTCCTAGGTCATTTCGCCAACGTGATATTGCAGTGAAACTTGTTGTGCGAAATATGGACAATATCCCGGTTGTAATCGAAGAGATAAAAGAAATGGATATAAATGTTAAAAATATGAAGCTTAAAACATTAGAAAACGGTTCTCACTATTTACATCTTAAACTGTCCATTGATCAAAAAAGACATACCGCTGATGTTTACTATGCTCTCCAACATCTTGAAAGTGTCCAACAAACTGAAGTGGAAAGTATGTAGCATAAAACAAACTCTCTTTAATTAGAGAGTTTTTCTATAATGGTAACAATGAATGTAATCCTGCAAAACAAGGAGGAATTTACTATTGAAATCCCGTCCGAATTTAGTAGATACATTTCGTGATTCCATTATTTTTCGTTTAATTTGTTTTATTATTGTATTCACTGCTTTTTCTGGTTTTCTTATACATAGATTAGAACCCTCTCATTTCACTACATGGTTTGACGGAATTTGGTGGTCAATCGTTACCATTTTTACAGTTGGATATGGCGACTTTGCTCCCCATACAACGACAGGAAAACTAATAGGTATAAGTATTATTTTATTAGGAACTGGCTTTTGTTCTTATTATATGGTTCTATTCGCTACTGAGATGATCAGTAAACAATATATGAAAATTAAAGGTGAAGAAGCCGCTACCTCTAACGGTCATATGATTATCGTTGGCTGGAATGAGCGTGCAAAACATGTTGTAAAGCAAATGCATGTACTACAACCAAACCTTGATATCGTTTTAATTGATGAAACACTTTCTTTACTTCCAAAACCCTTTCATCATTTAGAATTTATAAAAGGTTGTCCGCATCACGATCAAACTTTATTAAAGGCTAATATTGAAACGGCACACACCATATTAATAACAGCGGATAAAGAAAAGAACGAAAGCTTAGCAGATACACAGCCCATTTTAAATATTTTAACTGCAAAAGGACTCAATCCAAGCATTCACTGCATCGCCGAACTACTTACTACTGAACAAATTCAAAATGCAACGAGAGCTGGCGCGTCAGAAATTATAGAAGGAAATAAATTAACGAGTTATGTATTTACCGCTTCTCTTTTATTCCCTTCTATTTCAGGTGTACTATTCTCACTTTACGATGAAATCTCTGATAATAAATTACAACTGATGGAGCTTTCTCCATCCTGCACCGGACAAACCTTTGCAAATTGTAGCTATACCCTTTTAAAACGAAACATTCTCTTACTAGGTATAAAGCGTGACGATCAATATATGATTAACCCAGTCCATACCTTCATTCTTATCGAAAGCGACATACTAATTGTTATTCACCATTAAGAAAATGTTTTTCTAGTTCCCGCATGAGCACTTTTCCAATATTGATATATTTTCTTTTCACATCTGCATCTGGATCTTTCGGTTCAGCAAATTGATCCATCCCACTCGTTCCCGCAGTTAAAGTATTCACATTATCATCTAGTTCGTCTTGATATACGTGCGAAAGAATATACGGCGTTTCAAGACGGACTACTACACCAGGAACATCTAGTTCACCATCTACTGCTGTAAACGGCACTCGTAAAAATTGATACCCATCTTCTTCATCGATTTTGTAATCGAAGCATCCTTTATCATAATCCCAATTACCACCAATACTATATCCAAGTGGTTTCATAACCTCTTCTAATTTATATAACGCATATGTACGTCCTTCTAAATTTGATTGAATCGGAATCAAGCCCATCCCTCCAAGACTTTTCCTTTAGCATACCCACTCTAGTTTGAATATACTGATGGACTTTTCGATAAAATAATAAAAAGCGACCGGATTCCGGTCGCTTTTTATTATTTTAAACGCTCTTCTAATTCTGCTTTTAATTCTTCAAATCCTGGTTTACCAAGTAAAGCAAACATGTTTTTCTTGTATGCTTCTACGCCAGGTTGATCAAATGGATTTACGCCTAATAAGTAGCCGCTCATCGCACATGCTTTTTCGAAGAAGTATACAAGGTAACCGAATGTATACTCATTTAATTCAGGAATATTTACGATTAAGTTTGGTACTCCGCCATCGCTATGTGCAAGTAATGTACCTTCGTATGCTTTTGTGTTTACGAAGTCTACAGTTTCACCAGCAAGGTAGTTTAATCCGTCTAAATCGTTGTCTTCTAATTCGATTGTTAGTTCATGTGTAGATTTACCTACTTTAAGAACTGTTTCAAATAAGTCACGACGACCTTCTTGAACGTATTGACCTAATGAGTGTAAGTCAGTTGAGAAGTTTGCTGAAGATGGGAAAATACCTTTTTGATCTTTTCCTTCACTTTCACCAAATAACTGTTTCCACCACTCAGCGAAGTATTGAAGTGCTGGCTCATAGTTAACAAGCATTTCAATTGTTTTTCCTTTATTGTATAAAGCGTTACGAACTACTGCATATTGGTAAGCTGGGTTTTCTTCTAGTTCTGATGTTCCGAAGTCATCATGACCAGCAGCTGCACCTTTCATCATCTCTTCAATATTCAAGCCACTTACTGCGATTGGTAATAAACCAACTGGCGTTAATACAGAGAAACGTCCTCCAACATCATCTGGAATAACGAATGTTTCGTAACCTTCGTTATCAGCTAATGTTTTTAATGCACCACGCGCTTTATCTGTAGTTGCATAAATACGTTTGCGAGCTTCTTCTTTTCCATACTTCTCTTCTAATAACTTACGGAAAATACGGAATGCTAGTGCTGGCTCTGTTGTTGTACCTGATTTGGAAATAACGTTAATAGAGAAGTCTTTACCTTCTAATACGTCCATTAAATCTTTCATGTAAGTGGAGCTAATGTTTTGTCCAACAAATAGCACTTGTGGAGTTTTACGTTGTTCTTTAGATAGCGTGTTGTAGAAAGAATGGCTTAACATTTCGATTGCTGCGCGTGCTCCTAGGTAAGAACCACCAATACCTACAACAAGTAAAATGTCAGAGTCATTTTTAATTTTTTCTGCGCATTTTTGAATGCGAGCGAATTCTTCTTTGTCATATTGAAGCGGAAGGTCTACCCACCCAAGGAAATCGTTCCCAGCTCCAGTTTTTTCGTGGATTGCGTGATGTGTTACTTTCACTGCATCACGTAAATAAGTGATTTCATGTTCACCGATGAAGGATAACGCTTTAGAATAGTCGAACGTTACATGTGTACTCATCTTTTTCCCTCCAATTATGGATATGTATTTCTGTATTCACTTTAGCGAAACTGAAGTTGTAAATCAAGCGATTCAAACATTGTAAACGTAACCAATATATAATTTTTAGAAAAAGTTCATTTTTTGCATAAAAATTCGCATTTTTCGGTATAGATGTATATACATCCTTTTTCGAACATTTTTTATGTATAAAAACAACATAACTACCCCATTCTATAAAAGAGTTAATTAACTCATCGCTTGCTCATGCTTCACAATTAAGGGGGGCTTTTTCATGAGTACTCTGCAACGTATCGCATTAGTCTTTACTGTAATTGGCGCTGTGAACTGGGGACTAATCGGATTTTTCCAGTTTGACTTAGTAGCAGCCATTTTCGGCGGACAAAATTCAGCTCTTGCACGTATTATTTACGGCATCGTTGGTATATCTGGGCTTATCAACCTTGGTTTACTGTTTAAACCATCTGAAAATCTTGGTACGCACCCAGAAACAAACGAAATTCGATAATCAGTATGTCCTTTCACCTCCGACATACGAATATGATTGCATGCAATCATATTTGCAAATATATATCATAAGATAAAGTAAAAGAGGAACGCTCATATGCGTTCCTCTTTTACTTTATTAACTCGGACTCTTCAATCCATTCTGCCAACTTTTCTCGCAGCGTATTAAATCCGTTTTCAGATGGGTTCGGTATAAGAATCCTTCCTTGTTTTCTTTTCGCCGCTTTTAACGATAAACTCATTTTTCTGTGCTCTTCATCAATTGAAAGTACCTTTACTTCTACTGTATCGCCGACTTTTAAAAAGTCATGAATATCCTTTACATATCCATTTGTAATTTCAGATATATGCACAAGTCCTTGTGTTTCTGCATCTAACGCTACAAATGCACCGTAATCTTGAATTCCAGTCACTTTCCCTGTTACAACCACTCCTGTTGTATATTGTTCTGACATATGAAACACTCCCATACGTTTACCATTCTCTCTACAATTATAGAGAGCAAAGCAGATATATTTATTTTAAATATCCGATTGGTTAGTACGCATTCTAGATAATGATATCTAGAATGCGTATACCTTATATTAGTAAATTATACCACTATGACAGAACTCATTCAAAATTCATGAAAAATTTCCCTTAAAGAAGTATAATTCTCCAATATTGGGATAAACTACTAACACATGGCTTTCTAGTATTCCCCCCTTTTATGGACAAAACGTATTACGTTTTGTCCTTTTTTTATTTTCTACAAACCGTTCCATTCTCTTCATTGCTTCCATAAGTTGTTCAAGCGACGTCGCATATGAACAACGAATAAATCCTTCACCACTTTCGCCAAATACGCTACCAGGAACAACGGCCACTTTTTCTTCCAGCAATAACTGTTCTGCAAATTCCGCTGAAGATAATCCGGTTGAGGATATAGAAGGAAACACATAAAATGCTCCGCCCGGCACATGACACGTTAAGCCCATTTCATTGAAAGATGTCGTCATGAAGTTACGACGCTTCTTATAGCTATCTCTCATTCGAATTACTTCATCGTTCCCTGCGCGTAACGCCTCAAGTGCTGCAAACTGAGACATCGTTGGTGCACACATCATTGAATACTGATGGATTTTGAGCATTAATTCTGAAAATTGAACAGGAGCTGCAATCATACCGAGGCGCCATCCTGTCATCGCAAATCCCTTTGAAAATCCTGAAATTAAAATCGTATGCTCACGCATATTTTTAATACTCGCAAAACTTGTATATACTTCGTCGTATACAAGTTCTGCATAAATTTCATCAGATAATACGATTAAATTGTACTTCTCAACAATCACTGCTATTTCTTCAAGCTCGGATTTATTTAGCATTGCACCTGTCGGGTTATTTGGTGAACAAAGCAAAATTGCCTTTGTTTTCGCTGTAATAGCTGCTTCAATTTGTTCTGGTTGTACTTTAAACTCGTTTTCTAAAGTAGTCGCCACAGGAACCGGAACTCCTCCAGCTAATGTCACAAGTGGTGCATAAGAAACGAAGCTCGGTTCAATAATGAGCACTTCATCATTAGGATTTATAATGGCGCGCATCGCTACATCTAACGCCTGGCTTGCTCCAACTGTAACAATGATTTCATCACTTGGATCATAAGATACTGCAAATTGTTTTTTTAGATACTTTGCTATTTCTTGACGGAGCTCCAATAATCCTGCATTTGCTGTATATGACGTATACCCTTGTTCCAAAGAACGAATACATGCTTGCCTTACATTCCAAGGTGTAACAAAATCTGGCTCTCCTACCCCGAGGGAGATAACACCTTTCATATTTGCTGCTAAATCGAAAAATTTTCGAATACCAGATGGTTTTAAAGATTCTGCTGATCTAGATAGTTCAAATTGCTTCATGGTGTCACCACAATTCGCTTATCATCATCGTCTTTTTCATAAATAACGCCCTCATGTTTATACTTCTTCAAAATGAAATGAGTAGTTGTAGAAACGACAGATTCAATTGTTGCTAATTTCTCAGAAACAAACATCGCTACTTCCCCCATCGTTTTCCCTTCTAATGTAATAGAAAGATCATATGTCCCTGACATTAAATAAACGGATTTCACTTCTGAATAACGATAAATTTGTTCAGCAACCGCATCAAACCCAACGCCATGCTTTGGCGTAACTTTCACATCGATCATCGCCGTTAAACCTGTATGTTCTTTCACCTTCGTCCAATCAATATGTGTTACATAATCCACAATAATCTTTTCATTTTCTAACCTCGCAACCATCTTCTTTACTTCTTCTACCTCTATATTTAACAGCTTCGCTAATGTATCTACAGATAATCGACTACTCTTTTCAAGACAAGCTAATAATTCTAATTCTTTTTCTGTCACCATATAAATCATCCTTCCTTTTCGTTTGTGTCTAAATTATACAAATACCCTTTCCAGTTTGAAAAGAAGATTTTTCTATTGAATTATGTCAAAATAAAGTGAAACTTTAATCAGCGAAATGCTTCACCCCGCTGATTATTAGTTGAACCAATCGGACTTTTACGGACAGTTGCTCTCCCACCTAACCTCTTTGCTTGAGCTGCTTTTTGAGGTGGGAGACTTACTGTCCGTTAATGCGGGGTAAAGTGAAACTTTAATCAGCGGAAAAATGCGTGATAAAGCGAAAGGGGATGGAACCGTGAAACCAAAAGTTTATATTGCTGAACCAGTTCCAACATTTGTAGAAAACTATTTATCAGAACACTGTGATTATGAAAAATGGGATCAAAATGAGAAAGTACCTCGTGATGTTCTATTAGAGAAAATACAAGATAAAGATGGGTTATTAAATTTCGGATCTGCTATTAATGAAGAATTACTGACAGTGGCTCCTAACTTAAAAGTAGTAAGCAACATTTCTGTCGGTTACGATAATTTTGATTTACAAGCGATGAAAAAGCGAAATGTTATCGGGACGAATACACCATACGTATTAGATGATACAGTAGCTGATCTCGTTTTCGCCCTTATGTTATCAGCTGGGCGCCGCGTTTGCGAACTTGATTCTTACGTGAAAAATGGTGAATGGAACGCTGAAATCGGAAAAGAACACTTCGGACTAGATGTACACCATAGCACAATTGGTATTATCGGTATGGGCCGAATTGGAGAAGCCGTTGCAAAACGAGCAAAATTCGGATTTGATATGAATGTTCTTTACTATAACCGCCGTCGTAAAGAAGAAGCTGAACAAAAATTCGATGCTACATATTGTGATTTACAGACGCTACTGAAGCAGTCTGACTTTATTGTTCTTCTTACTCCATTAACAGATGAAACATATCACCTTATCGGAGAAAAGGAATTTTCATTAATGAAAGAAACAGCAATCTTCATTAATGCTTCTCGCGGCAAAACAGTAGATGAAGAAGCGTTAATCCATGCTTTAACAGAAAAGAAAATCTTTGCAGCAGGTATCGATACATTTACACAAGAGCCAATTCAAAAAGATAATCCACTCTTATCATTACAAAATGTTGTGACTTTACCACACATCGGATCTGCAACATTAAAAACTAGGCAGCAAATGGCTATGACCGCCGCTGAAAATTTAGTTGCAGGATTACAAGGGAAAACACCGCCTAATATTGTTCGCAGGTAATACTGAATAAACGAAAGGCAAGATGACATCGTCATCTTGCCTTTTTTTGTTAACATATTTTCTTCTTCCTTGGAGATGATATGAACAAAAATCAATGGAGTGACAAAAAATGAATCACGAATATACTTGTCCTTATTTCACTTTTTCCACTCGCGGCACTACTATTCATTACGAATTGTATGAACACGATAACAAAACAGAACGTCCTACTTTCGTACTCGTTCACGGCTTTTTATCTTCCTCATTCAGTTACCGTCGTCTCATTCCCTTACTATCGAAAGCAGGAACAGTGATTGCTCTTGATTTACCACCGTTCGGAAAAAGTGATAAGTCTCATCTCTTTAAGTATTCTTATCACAATTTAGCAACGATTATTATTGATTTAATTGAACATTTATCTCTCTCAAACATTGTATTAGTTGGGCACTCTATGGGTGGGCAAATTTCTCTCTATGTAAACCGTATACGTCCTGAACTCATTTCAAAAACGATTTTACTATGCAGCTCTAGCTATTTAGCACGCGCAACCTTACCTTTACTATACTCTTCTTATTTACCGTTCTTTCATTTATACGTAAAGAACTGGATTATTAGACGCGGTATTGTTCATAACTTAATGAATGTCGTTCATGATCACTCATTAATTGACGATGAAATGAAAAAAGGTTACTCCGCTCCTTTTTATGACGACCGTATATTTCCCGCTTTAACTCGCATGATACGAGACCGTGAAGGTGACTTATCTTCAACTGAATTACAAAAAATTGAAACACCTACACTACTCATTTGGGGTGAAAAAGACCGCGTCGTCCCTGTACATGTAGGTCATCGTCTACACAAAGATTTACCGAATTCAAAATTTATTTCTTACGAAAATACAGGACATTTACTACCTGAAGAAAAGCCTGAACATGTTTATGAAGAAATTATCGCTTTTTCCGCGCAATAAAGTGAAACTTTAATCAGCCCCCACCTAACTTCTTTGATTCCACTGAATTTTGAGGTGGGGGGTCTTACTGCCCAGCAAATAGCGGGATAATATAAAAAAGGCTGTCGGAAATTCCGACAGCCTATAATGAACAGCTTCCGCCTTCTTTTATTACAAGTAATTCCACAGCTAATTTCTCACATTTTTCAAGCGCAGGTACTTCCTCAAAAGACATAAAGTATATATGTTGAATCTTCTTTGCGATGTATTTTGAATCGTCAAACACACTTATGACGTTCACAACATCGCTCGCTTCTGTTTCATAAAACTCCGGTCCCATTTGAAACGGATCCCAATTCTTCACAACCTCTATCATCTTTTCATATGTACCCATTCGCTTCCCGCCTTTTCACTTTTTAATACTTTTCTTTATCCTATCACATCAGCTATTCTATAAGAAGAGAGAGAACTTTCATAACTTAACGGTTTTACAGAATAAGGGGGCAAACGTATGCAACTATTTCATAAAACAGTAAATCGGCGTGGAACACATAGCACAAAATGGGATACTTATAAAAACGAAGAACTTCTCCACGCTTGGATTGCTGATATGGATTTTGAAGTACCAACACAAATTCAAACTGCTTTAAAGAAACGTATTGAGCATCCTATTTTCGGCTATACACTTCCTCCCGAAAATATTGGAGATATTATTTGTAACTGGACAAAAAAACAATATAACTGGGACATTCAAAAAGAATGGATCGTTTTTAGTGCGGGGATCGTTCCAGCTCTTAGTACGAGCATACAGGCTTTCACAAAAGAAAACGAATCCGTTCTCGTACAACCACCTATTTATCCTCCATTTTTCGAAATGGTCACAACAAACAACAGGCAGTTATGCGTGAGTCCATTACAGAAACAAAATGATACATATGTGATAGACTTCGAGCATTTAGAAAAGCAGTTTCAGCAAGGCGTCAAACTCATGCTTCTTTGTAGCCCTCATAATCCAATCGGACGCGTTTGGACGAAAGAGGAACTTGCGCAGCTCGGATCGTTATGTACTAAATATGACGTTATCGTTGTCGCGGATGAAATTCATTCCGATATCATTTATGCAGACCATACACATACGCCGTTCGCTTCCTTATCTGAAGAATTAGCAGAGCGCACTATCACTTGTATGGCTCCAAGTAAAACATTTAATATCGCTGGATTACAAGCGTCGATTATTATCATTCCAAACGAAAAACTCCGTCACGCCTTTACAGCTATCCAATATAGACAAGGCTTCCACGGGTTAAATATCTTCGCCTACACAGCGATGCAAAGTGCCTATACAGAATGTAATGGTTGGCTAAAAGAAATTCGGTTATATATAGAAGATAATGCTCAATTTGCTTGTGAATATATTAAAACTCACATACCTGCTCTTTCCGTAACGAAGCCAGAAGGTAGCTTTTTATTATGGATTGATTGTTCTCGTCTAAATCTTTCTCAAAGCGAGCGTACCGCACTACTTGAGGAAAAAGGAAAAATCATCGTTGAACCTGGTGAGAAATACGGGTTAGGTGGCGAAGAACATATTCGAATTAACATCGGCTGTCCACGATCTGTTTTAGAAAAAATTTTGAACAGACTGCGTCATACGTTTTCATAATAATAGAGGAGTCTGTCCCCTAATCATTCTTGGACAGACTCCTTTGTCATATTTTGTCGGTAAGTCGATATATTCCAATAATCGCTGATATATTTTCACTTATACTACACAAAAAAAGCTACCAGCACGGTAGCTTTTACTTTTTCTTCATATCCGATGCTTTTTTTACAATTACGCCACAAGCAATTCGATCGCCTGATTTACCTGTCGGTTGTGTCATACCATCATCAGGGTTTTCTGTAATAATAATAGACGCTCCATCTTTTCTATGAATCGTCGTTTTTCCTTCTTCAAGTGTGATGTGAGGTGCATCGATTTCTGCTTTAATCTTTCCAGAACCATCTGCAACTACGTTCGGTAAATCACCGTTTTCTGCACCCTTCGGATTAAGAAGACCATGTTTTTTATCATCAGGATTAAAATGATTCCCGGCTGATTCAAAACGAGGTGCCTTACACTCTCCGATTTCATGTACATGTAGTCCGTGTGGTCCTGGAGTGAAACCTTCTCCTTTAATCGTAATTTTCACTCCACTTGTTTGCTGCACTACTTTCGCAGTCCCTACTTCATCTCCTGAAGCATTATGTAATTTCACTTCAATTTCTTTCGGCTTTCCTTGGTCACAACCTGCCATCAGAAATAATAAACAACAACTGAAAAAAAGCCGTTTCTTCATTCCATTCCCTCCAAAATATATTCTGCCCTTAGATTGTCCGAGCATAGAGGGAAACATACAAAAATGAGTTACTGTTTCTTTTCCGCTAAAAGTTTTTCTTCAACTTTCTGTAATCGCTCCGCTTCGCGTTTTGATACACGAATGAACATACGCCACGTAGCAACGGCACCAATGATAAATAGCACGCAAACAATCCCTGGAATAATATATTCTGTTTTATCTTCCGGAAAATATAAAGGCATCATATAGAACACTCCTTATTATAGGATTTATAAAACATCAGAATTTTCTGTTATATCACTTTAAATTATAGTGGAACCTATCCATATTCTCAAGGGGGCGTTCCGAAAGCGAATGATTTCTTTGACTCCTTCTCCTACTTTCCTTACTATAAACTTGAGGTGAAAAATATGAGAGAAACATTTGAAATTGGTGAAATCGTTACTGGTATTTATAAAACAGGAAAATACATCGGCGAAATTACAAATCGCCGTCCTGGTAGTTATGTCGTAAAAGTATTAGCTGTTTTAAAACATCCGGTGCAAGGTGACTTACATAACGTAAAACAAGCTGACGTACCATTTTTCCATGAAAGACGTGCTTTAGCTTTTCGTGAGCAAACGAACATTCCAGAGCAAATGGTAAAGAAATATGAAGGAGAAATTCCGGATTATACCGAGTCACTAAAATTAGCATTAGAAACTCAAATGAATTCATTTTCTGAAGATGATTCACCTTTTGCAGAGCGTAGTCTAGAAACATTAGAACAGTTAAAGAAAGACTACAAACTGTAAAAAACAAAACGACCAAATTACATAATGTGCAATTTGGTCGTTACTGTGTGCTCACTTTCTTTAACACTTTTGAAAAATCAACGAGTTCTCCTAATGTTGGAGGTGCTGGTTTTACTAAATACTCTTTATCTTTTTCTACTAGTTTAAAAATATTGTACGTCGTCATCGCATCATCAAGCGCACAATGATGCTTCCCTGTCCCTACTTTTCCGTACGCCTCAATTGCTTTCCATAATCCTGTTTGATTTCTTTCTCCAAAAAACTTTTTATACTCAAGCGATAAATCACGACACTGTCCGAAGAATGGAAAAGCTATCCCTGCCATTTCACAATTATGCTTCAGCACTTTCATATCCATATTTCCCCACGTTACAATTGTCGGTTTACATTTCGTTTCGTATTCTGCAAGCTTCTTAACGAGTTCAGGAAATGAAATCCCTTTATCCACGACTTCTTGTTTTATTCCTAAAAACTTCTTACATCGATCCGTTAAAGAGGGAAATGTTTTCGGCCTGACATGTGATGAATACGTATCTTCCACCT
Organism: Bacillus sp. FG16; assembly: GCF_057809515.1. Lineage (NCBI taxonomy): Bacteria > Bacillati > Bacillota > Bacilli > Caryophanales > Bacillaceae > Bacillus > Bacillus sp. FG16. The sequence goes on along the minus strand of NZ_JBMDKC010000064.1, from coordinate 20,883 downwards.
TACAGCCAGCAACTGAAACGAGTCCTACCTCAATAATTTCCGGAAAAAATCCTTTCGGTTTCTTTCTATGCTGGGGCATCGTAAACTCAAAGTCTAAAAATAAAAATCGTTGTTCATCCATACGATCCCTTCCTTATCATTTTTGTCATTCCTTTCTATTTGACACTCCTACACGAACAAGCTCGAATGCTAATTCCATTTTAAATATTCAGATTGGATGTATCTTATATATATGTCAAATGCCCACAAATATTTTAAAAAATAAGAAAAAATGACCTATGCAGAAAATATGACAAAATCCCTCCTTTCATTTACATCCGCAGTTTTTCTACTTTATAATGACGTTATGTGTGTTTCATCTAGTTAATATTTGACACACTAAGAAAAACGAATGAAAGGAGATGAGATTTTTGCACGAAACAACGCAAGAACTCGCTAACTGGCAGTATTATTTTGCTATCGCAGTCTTTTTAATTACATATGCCATTATTATTTCTGAAAAAATTAATCGCGCTGTCATCGCACTTCTTGGTGCAGCATTCATGGTAATTGTGGGGGTCGTCGATTTACATAACGCCTTTACGAAACATATTGAATGGGGAACGATTACGCTACTCATCGGTATGATGATTTTGGTGAACATTACGAGTAAATCAGGTGTTTTCCAATACGTTGCCATTAAAGCAGCAAAAGGGGCACAAGGAAATCCAATTAAAATTTTAATTTCCCTTTCCCTACTTACCGCGCTTGGCTCCGCATTTTTAGATAACGTTACAACTGTACTTCTTGTTGTTCCAGTTACTTTATCTATTACGCGCATACTGCAAGTAAATCCTGTTCCATATTTACTTTCTGAAATTATTTTTTCAAACATTGGGGGAACAGCAACATTAATTGGTGATCCACCTAACATTATGATTGGTTCTGCCAATAAGCATTTAGACTTCAATGCTTTCCTATTGAATCTAGCACCAATCGTAATTATTATTATTGGAGTTACAGCAACAATACTTTACTTCATGTACCGTAAACAATTAATTGCCGATCCTGTACAAGTTAAAAAATTAATGAGCTTAGATGAAAAACAATACATTAAAGATCCAGTATTAATGAAAAAATCTTTAACAGTGCTTGGACTTACGATTGTAGGTTTCATGACTCATTCTATTTTCCATATTGATGCGGCTATCATTGCCTTAACTGGTGCTACTGTACTTATGTTAATTGGTGTGAAAGAGCATGAAATTGAAGAAGTATTTGCAAGCGTAGAGTGGGTAACAATTTTCTTCTTCGCAGGGCTATTCGTACTTGTTGGAGGACTTATCGATATTGGTCTTATCAAAATGTTAGCTCAAAAAGTAATTGGTATAACAGGCGGAGATATTTCTTACGCATCCATCCTTATTTTATGGGTATCTGGTATCGCCTCTGCAACAATTGATAACATCCCATTCGTCGCAACAATGATTCCACTTATTAACGATATGGCAGTTGGGCTAGGCTTATCACCATCTGATGCACAAATCGATGTATTATGGTGGGCATTAGCACTAGGTGCTTGTCTCGGCGGAAACGGAACATTAATCGGAGCTTCTGCTAACGTAATCGTTGCAGGTATCGCGAGCCGCGAAGGACATAAATTTAGTTACATGGAATTCCTAAAAGTCGGTTTCCCAATTATGATCGTTTCATTAATCATTTCTCACATTTATATTTACTTACGCTACCTTATGTAATAGAAAAAGCGCTCTGATAATCAGGGCGCTTTTTTTACTTATATCTAAAATATATCGACTTATCAACAAAAACGAAAAATCTACTCTTTATATCTCACCGGTTCATTTCGAATAATAAATAAATGAATCGGTAAAAAAACCGAAAATGTGATTACATGAATAATCGTAAATAATATAGAGTTCGTTCCATATCTGTCTAAAATAGCGTAGATAAGATAAATGGACAATACAATCGATACAGCTGTTGCTAGTAAACTTATAATTGGTACGAAATTAAAAATGAAACATGCAACATATATACCGAATACTTTCCACCCTGCTTCTTCTTTCAAAAAATCTGGTAATTTATCTTTCGCTAAGTCACCCCACGTCTTACTATTCAAAAACGGAATAAACGCAAGCACCCCGTCCGTTGCACCATCATTTTTCGCCATCGAATAAAGTGCAAAAGCCGTTAACAAATATGAAATAATTGCCCAAATCAATATAACAAGAATAAACGCAAAACTAAGAGCAAAGAAACCTGCTAGTACGCCTTGATCCTCCATCTTATCCTCTCCTCTCTACTTTCAACATATTTCATTACATTGCAAGTTATGTTTTAAAATTTATCCAAACTCTTTGTATAATAAGAGAAGAAAGAAAATAAGAGAGGAGAAACACTTATGCATCCATTTGTAAAAGCATTACAAGAGCATTTTACAGCTCATCAAAATCCTGAAAAAGCAGAACCTATGGCTCGTTATATGAAAAATCACTTCCCATTTCTAGGTATTCAAACACCGGAAAGACGCCAATTATTAAAAGACGTCATTCAAATACATACTCTCCCAGATAAAAAAGACTTCCAAATTATCGTACGTGAGCTTTGGGACTTACCAGAACGTGAATTCCAAGCGGCCGCACTTGATATTATGCAAAAATATAAAAAGCATATAAACGAAACTCATATCCCCTTCTTAGAAGAACTTATTGTCACAAAATCTTGGTGGGACTCTGTCGATAGCATCGTCCCTACATTCTTAGGTACTATCTTTTTAAAACACCCAGAATTGATTTCTGCGTATATTCCAAAATGGATTGCATCAGATAACATATGGTTACAACGCGCCGCTATTTTATTCCAACTGAAATATAAACAAAAGATGGATGAAGAACTTCTTTTCTGGATTATTGGACAACTACATTCTTCAAAAGAATTTTTCATTCAAAAAGCGATTGGCTGGATCCTTCGTGAATATGCAAAAACAAATCCGGATGTAGTTTGGGAATACGTGCAAAACAACGAGCTCGCTCCATTAAGTAAGCGTGAAGCAATTAAGCATATTAAAGAAAATTACGGAATAAATAATGAAAAAATAGGCGAGACTCTATCATAGATAGACGCGTTCCTCTATTGAGATTTAAAAAAGAACGTGTTAGAATATGTTCATTATTACTAATATAAGTAGCGATGACGGACTTATAAGTACTTGCATAAAAAGCGATTCAGGGATAGTGAAAGCCTGAAGCCGCAAGGAAACGGCAGTCCCGAGCAATACATGATAAAGTGGATGCACCTTTTGTGTATCAACTAGGGTGGAACCGCGGGCAAACGCTCGTCCCTAGGCAAATAAGCCTTGGGATGAGCGTTTTTTTATGTTCTTTTTAGCATATACTGCTCGTTTCCAAAGTACCAGAGTATGTCATCGCCAATACGTTAACTTTCAAAAGGAGGATTTTCTTATGTATTCAATGGAACAAGTTGTAAACTTAGCGAAACATCGCGGTTTTGTTTTCCCTGGTTCTGAAATTTACGGTGGTCTTGCAAACACTTGGGATTACGGTCCACTTGGAATCGAATTAAAAAATAACGTTAAAAAAGCTTGGTGGAAAAAATTCATTCAAGAATCTCCATACAACGTTGGTTTAGACGCAGCTATTTTAATGAACCCTAAAACTTGGATCGCTTCTGGTCACGTTGGTAACTTCAACGATCCAATGATCGACTGTAAAAAATGTAAAGCTCGTCACCGTGCTGACAAATTAATTGAGGATGCTTTAGATGCAAAAGGCATCGAAATGGTTGTTGACGGTCTTACTTTCGACCAAATGGCTGACTTAATGAAAGAACATGAAGTAAAATGTCCTGATTGCGGTAGTGAAGAATTCACTGAAATTCGTCAGTTCAACTTAATGTTCAAAACATTCCAAGGTGTTACAGAGTCTAGCACAAACGAAATCTTCCTTCGTCCTGAAACAGCACAAGGTATTTTCGTAAACTTCAAAAACGTTCAACGCTCTATGCGTAAAAAGCTTCCATTTGGTATTGGCCAAATCGGTAAGAGTTTCCGTAACGAAATCACGCCTGGTAACTTCACATTCCGTACACGTGAATTCGAACAAATGGAACTTGAATTCTTCTGTAAGCCTGGTGAAGATTTAGAGTGGTTCGCATTCTGGCGTGAAACTTGTAAAAACTGGTTACTTTCACTTGGTATGACTGAAGAGAGCATGCGTCTTCGTGACCACGGTGAAGAAGAGTTATCTCACTACAGTAATGCAACAACTGACATCGAATTCAAATTCCCATTCGGTTGGGGCGAACTTTGGGGCGTTGCATCTCGTACAGACTTCGACTTAAAACGTCACATGGAACACTCAAACGAAGACTTTAACTATATCGATCCACAAACGAATGAGCGTTACGTACCATACTGCATCGAGCCATCTTTAGGCGCAGACCGCGTAACATTAGCATTCTTATGTGATGCATATGAAGAAGAGCAATTAGAAAACGATTCTCGTACAGTTCTTCGTTTCCACCCTGCTTTAGCACCATACAAAGCAGCTATCTTACCATTATCTAAAAAGCTATCTGAAGGTGCTACTGAAGTATTCGCAGAATTAGCTAAAGACTTCATGGTAGACTTTGATGAAACTGGTTCTATCGGTAAACGTTACCGTCGTCAAGACGAAATCGGTACACCATTCTGTATCACATACGACTTCGACTCAGTTGAAGACAAAGCTGTTACAGTACGTGACCGTGACACAATGGAACAAGTTCGTATGCCAATTAGCGAACTAAAAGGTTTCTTAGAGAAGAAAATCCAGTTCTAATTATAAAAAAAGAGGCTGCTCATAAGAGCGCCTCTTTTTTACTTTTCACGTTTTTCTTTAATTGCTACTGTACATCTTGATATACATAGTAAATCATCATTTTCATCAATAATGCGAATATCCCAAACCATTGTCGATTGTCCTCTATGTATTGGTGTTCCAATCGCTGTTACAATTCCATCTTTCTTTGATCGAATGTGGTTTGCATTAATTTCTAATCCGAAACAAATACATTTTTCTTGATCAATTAAATTGTATGAACCAACACTTGCCACTGTTTCCGCTAATGCAACCGATGCACCGCCATGTAAAAATCCAAATGGCTGATGCGTACGCTCATCAACAGGCATCGTAGCAACCACCTTATCTTCTGTCATCTCTAACAACTCAATTCCAAGTGAATCCATTAAAGTTTTTGCCATATCGCTTCCTCCTTCTCTTGTTTTAATTAAATGTATAATTTTACCTATTTATTTTCAAACTACTTATAACACTTATATAAGGAGGCTTCACCTAAATGAAACAGAAATTTTGTATATTACTGCTTATGTTCTCCTTGCTGACTATTGTACCAAATTGTGCAATAACAGCCAAAGCATCTAACCTGACAATCGATGTTAAGACTGTAACGCAAAAAGGTAAGAAACCTTATATAGAATATCAAATAAATAGGCCTTCTTTTCACAACTTTTCTGACTCTACATTTCAAAATAAGCTCAATTTATACTACAAAAAATCCACTGACAAATTTAAAAACAAATTAGAAAAAGAAGCAAAAAAATATTATAAAGAAACAGAAGGATCTAGTACACCATTTCATCCGTACGTAGCTAATGTTGATTATAAAATCTCTTTAAACAAACCACCTTTTCTTAGCCTATATGTGAATTACTATCAATATACTGGCGGAGCACACGGTCTTTATGCGTGGAAGGCAAATACATTTGATTTAAACGAAAAAAAGCTACTGCACTTAGACGATTTATTTCAACAAAAAGATAAATATAAAGATGTAATCCGTGCAGAGATTGTAAGACAAATTAAACAAAATGAAAGTATTTATTTTCCTGATGCGACTGAAAAGGTAATGAGTATGAAAAAGTTTCACTTCTTTTTAGAGCCAGACAATCTCGTCATTTATTTCCCTTTATATGAGATTGCTCCGTATTCAAGTGGAATTCCGCAATTCCGTATTCCATATACATTACTAAGGGACTATTTAAAGCCTTCTTATCAAAATATTTTGATTGACAACAAGTAAATATTTTCGCTACGATAATGTTAACCTAAAAACAACAGGAGGTTAACATTATGAGGAGATTACATGTTTTAGATTTAGCATTAGCTGCCATGTTCGTTGCTCTTATGGCCATCGGTGCAAATATTGTATCTTGGGCACCATTCCTTCAAGTAGCGGGCATCCCATTATCTATGCAACCATTTTTCGCAATTTTAGCAGGTCTTCTTCTTGGAAGTAGACTTGGTGCTTTATCCATGGCTGTTTATATGCTCGTTGGCGTAGCAGGCGCACCAATCTTCGCTAACTTCAAAGCTGGATTTGGAGCACTTTTAGATCCTACTGGTGGTTTTATTATCGCATTTATTATCGTTGCTTACGTATCAGGAAAATTAGTAGAACAAAAAGAAAGACCAACATTCATTACATTTGCAATTGCCTCTTTCACAGGAATTATTTTAACTTATATAATCGGTACTACTTACATGTACGGGGCAGTCAATCTCTTTATGGGCGGTAATATGAGTTATAAAGCTGCTTGGATGATTATGATGTGGTTCGCAGTAAAAGATATTGCATTTACAATTATCGGTGCTATTATCGCACCTCGCATATACTATGCTGTGCGTCGTTCTGCTTATCAGCATTCTCATTCGACGATTTCATAATAAAAAAAGAGTTATTGCAGCTTGCTGCAATAACTCTTTTTTTTATATTAAGACTCTTGATTCGATTGTTCTTCTAAAATTTTCTTCATCATTGCAACCATGTCATCACGTAATTCTGGGTGTTGCAGGGCCATTTCAATTGTCGTTTGAACAAATCCTAGCTTTTCACCTACGTCGTAGCGCTTTCCTTCGAAATCGTAAGCAAATACACGTTGAATTTCATTTAAGCTTTGGATTGCATCTGTTAACTGAATTTCACCGCCAGCACCGACATGTTGCTGTTCTAAGAACATAAAGATTTCAGGCGTTAAAATGTAACGGCCCATAATCGCTAAGTTTGAAGGTGCTGTACCTTGTGCTGGTTTCTCAACGAAATTGCGAACTTGGTAACGACGACCTTCTTGTTCTAATGGATCGATAATTCCGTAACGGTGTGTTTCTGTTTCTGGAACAGTTTGTACACCAATAACAGAAGAAAGTGTTTTTTCATACTCATCCATTAATTGACGTAAACATGGTTTCTCAGCTTGGACAATATCATCACCTAGTAACACTGCAAACGGCTCATCACCAATGAATTTACGTGCGCACCAAACAGCATGCCCTAGCCCCTTCGGCTCTTTTTGACGGATATAATGAATATCTACCATTTTTGAAGAAGCTTGTACTTTTTCAAGCAACTCATATTTTTTCTTCTCTAATAAGTTTTGCTCTAGTTCAAATGCGTTATCGAAATGATCTTCGATAGAACGCTTCGTTTTACCAGTAACGATAATAATATCTTCAATGCCCGATTTCACTGCTTCTTCTACAATGTACTGGATCGTTGGTTTATCTACTATTGGTAACATTTCTTTCGGCATTGCTTTCGTTGCTGGTAAAAAACGTGTTCCTAATCCAGCTGCTGGGATTATCGCTTTTCTTACTTTTTTCATCACAAAATACCCTCTCTCCTGTCGGAATTAATAGCAATTATTTCCTACATAAAACAAAAGGGAGATTTCGCTCCCTTTTGTTCCTTACTACTTAAAATTACTTTGTATTATAAACGATTCATAATGTCTTCTTTAATAGTAAGTAACTTTTGTTCACTATTTTGTAAAGAACTATCTTGTACACCGAAGTAGAACTTAATCTTCGGTTCAGTTCCAGATGGACGTAGGCAGAACCATGAACCATCTTCTAATTGATATTTTAACACATTTGATTTCGGTAAGTGAATCTCTTCTTTATGTCCATCTTGTAAAGATGTAACGATACTTGCTTTATAGTCCTCCACTGCTACGACTGTTAAGCCCGCTACTTCTTTCGGAGGATTCTCACGGAACGTCGCCATCATCTCTTGGATTTGTTCCGCTCCATCTTTTCCTTTTAACGTTAACGATACAAGGTCTTCACGGAAGAAACCATACTTCTCAAATACTTCTAATAGACCATCATATAACGTTTTCCCTTGTGATTTGTAGTATGCAGCTACTTCACATGCAAATAGGACAGATTGTACTGCATCTTTATCACGGCAGAATGGACGGATTAAATAACCATAGCTTTCCTCATAACCGAATTGGAATTCGTATTGTCCACTTTCTTCATACTGTCTAATTTTCTCACCGATAAATTTAAATCCAGTTAACGTATCAACTGTATCTAAACCGTATGCTTTTGCAATTGTACGGCCAATTTCAGACGTTACGATTGTTTTTAATACGACACCGTTCTCTGGAAGTGTTCCGTTTTCTTTCTTTTGAGACAGTAAGTAATCAAGCATTAAAGCACCTGTTTGGTTACCAGTTAATACTTGGAACTCACCATTATGATTACGAACTGCTACACCTAGGCGATCTGCGTCAGGATCAGTTGCGATTAATACATCTGCGCCTACCTTTTCACCGTCACGAATTGCATACTCAAACGCTGCGTGCTCTTCTGGGTTCGGTGATTTTACTGTAGAGAAGTTTGGATCTGGTAACTCTTGCTCTTTTACAACTGTTACATCTGTAAATCCAACTTCTTTTAAACCACGGCGTACAGAAATATTTGATGTTCCGTGTAATGGTGTAAAGACGATTTTTAAGTCTTTACCAACCTTTTGTACCATTTCTTTATTAATGATGACATTGTTCAATTCTGCAGCATATGCATCATCTACTTCTTGTCCAATAATATGTAATAAACCGTCAACTTTTAATTGCTCTACATCAGCGACTTCAACTGTTAATTCATCTTCTACTGCGTTTACGTAGCTAATTAACTCATCTGCCTCTTTTGGAGGCAACTGTCCACCATCTTCACCGTATACTTTATATCCGTTATATTCAGGCGGATTATGGCTTGCCGTAAGAACGATTCCACTTACTGTATGTAAATGACGAACTGCGAAAGAAAGCACTGGCGTTGGACGTAAGCTTTCAAACACATATGTTGTGATACCACGTGCACCAAGTGTAGCAGCGACTTCCATTGCGAACTCAGGTGATTTATGTCGAGAATCATAGGCTACAACAACACCTCGTTTTTTCGCTTCCTCACCTAACTTTTCAATAAAGCTTGCTAATCCTTTTGTTGCTTTACGAACTGTATATACGTTTAAGCGGTTCGTACCAGCACCAAGTTCACCACGCATACCACCTGTGCCGAACTCTAGATTTTTATAAAAGCTATCCTCGATTTTCTTTTCATCTTGCTTCATATTTTCTAGCTGTTCTTTTAATTCTGCATCTAATTGTGCGTAAGAAAGCCAGCGACTAAATTCTTGTTTCCAATTCATTCTTCTCTCTCCTCTCGCTCGTCATACCTTTATTATATGAAAAAAACATGCTGTATCTCAATATTTTATAAAATCTAGCAGGATTTTACTAGGAATATTTGTATACACTATGGTTAAATACTCCACTAAAGGGAATGAGGATTATGCACGAATGGGGCTTGTCAGAAGAGCTCAAAATACAAACAAAGCAAATGATTGAAATTGCTGAAAAAGAACTATCGATTATGAGAAACGCAATCGATAAAGAAGACGAATGTATTTTATGCAAAATGGAAGATATTCATCATATGTTAGCAAATGTACAAACATTGGCAGCTACATACTATATTCAGGCATATTTATCACCTTATACGGAAAGTTCATCTTTTATTACGACAGCTATCCAACATTTAAGCACTAGAAAACATGGTGCTCTTATCGTTGTGGAACGAAATGAGACGCTTGAAGCTTTCATTCAAACTGGAACGACATTAAACGCTCATTTAACTGCGCCATTACTCGAATCAATATTTTACCCAGGTAACCCTCTTCATGACGGTGCCGTTCTCGTAAAAAATAATCATATAGTCTCAGCTGCTAATATTCTTCCTTTAACGAAAAGTACAGAAGTTGATCCTGAGCTAGGAACACGTCACAGAGCTGCAATAGGCTTATCAGAAAAGAGTGATGCACTTATATTAGTTGTCTCTGAAGAAACGGGCCGTACTTCTTTTGCTTTAAATGGGATTTTGTATACGATTTCTTTATAAACACTTTTTAGCACTTTTTTGAACAGCGCGGTAGTAAATGAAGTTATATCGAATTACCAACAAATACACCTACCACATCAATAAAAAAGGCTGTCTCCAAAATTTGAGACAGCTTTTTCTTCAAAAAATTATTCTTCTACAAAATGCTCGAAAAGTATACGAATTACCTACACCATTGCTCGAGCTGACCTTAAATTATGCGCTCACAGGGATGTCTAAGTACAATAATTATCTCTTCATGGTTTGCTACTCTTTTTGTACTCAAAACATGTTTAGACCTCTTTCATAGCAACTATATTTTTTCTAAAATGCTTCACTTCCAGCTATTATTCTTTATCTATTTTTAAGAAATAGTAAAAAAGGGTACTTTAGAAATCCTATCTAAAGTACCCTTTTATTAAAAATCTATTTTATTATAAAGAATAATTGGAGACTGCAAAATGATAAAAATATAGCATACTTTCAAAGTTATTTATAATTATTAATATTAATATTAAACATAAAGCAACTACTTTTACACGTCTCATCACTTTAAAACCATATGCTAATAATAACGGTATTGTAAACAGCATATGTGCGCCATAAATAAATGCTTCAGATGCCCCAAAACCAACAATTCCATGTAAAACAATATTAAATAGTAAACAGAAACTTAAAAACCTTACGAAAGGCTCTGTTCTAAAGTTTTTCCATACAGCTACTATTATAAAAGCATACACAGATACAATCACAATCCACCCGATCATAGTATGCGATGGAAGCATATTTAATTGTGCGAATTGCTCACCTTGTCTTAAAGTAACTTCCGAGAATGGTCCAAAGATGAATGAAGATCCTAATAATAGATGAAATACTAATATACCTGATGGCTTAACGTATTCTGGTGAAAAATTCTGTCCTTGCGCAGCAAAGTCCATACTACCCTTTAATCCTTCGATAAGAACTACATTATTTGCGTTCATTACTAATACAAACAGGACCACGACAATAACAATCGAAATACCAGTCCAAATAATTTTTTTCCGTAGTTTCTTATAACTCATCACACTACCTAAAAACCACATAAACGAATTGGTTAATGTAACCCCTGTTATTCCTATTGCCAACAATACATTCGCAATACTAAATCCTATTTTCGCTTCTTTTTCCCCTGTAATAAATGGATAGCATACAAAGCACATAAGTACCAATGTGAAATTTGCATAGCTAAAAGATTCTGGTGTCCACGTAATAACTAACATAGTAGCTGAAAATCCATACATGACCGCTAGTAAAAAAGAAACAATCGTATTCTTACAAATTTTACAGCATAATGTATACATCATCACTACACTGAGCGCGCTTAAAAACGTTTGAATGAATATAATACCATGTACAATATTCCCTACTTTTACTGTCTCCAGCATCCACATGAATTGTTGAATAAAATAATAAAGGAATGGATGTCGGAACCAGGTCGCCGCTGCTATATCTACTTTTTCAAGAAAAAAGGAGATGATATAATACCCTTGATCAAAAGAAAAATAGGTATCAACCACCCACGCTTCATTAAGAAGCTTAGAGTGAGTATCCATTTTCCAACCGATAAAAAAATAAAATGACCAATAAAAAATGAAAAGGACAAGGGCTAATATCCCCTTTCCTTTATAACCATTCCAAATATTCAATACTTCTTCTCCTCTCTACGGTAGAAATAACATAATTAGATGTGCCACGTACCCAATAACTGTTCCTAACACAAGTCCACCAAAAATCTCATGCCAATGATGTCCTTGACGCTCTCTTAATTTTTCTTCTTCCGAACTTATATGTTTATTCAACATTCTTGCATGTTTACCAACTGTACGGCGAAGTCCTGTGGCATCAATGATAACAATTGTTAAAATTGCCATCCCGATTCCAAACATCGGTGTATTAAACCCTTCATGAAACCCTATTGTCATGACCATACTTGATAAAATCGTTGTATGCGTACTAGGAAATCCACCATTTCCAACTAAACGAAAAGCATCTTTTCCAGAACGAAGATAATTCACTAAAAATTTCAATACTCCCGAAGCTACCCAAGCTATAAATGGAAGTATACAATATAAATATGTTCCCATTGCTTTACCTCCTATGATTTTGCAATAAATAAAATGCCAGCTACTATACATACCATTCCAGCAATTTTCATGAAATTGATTGTTTCACCAAATAATAATGCTGACGCAATAATAACAAATACATATCCGAAACTCACCATTGGGTATGCATAACTTAAATCAACCTTTCTCAGCACAATCATCCATAATAATGCACTTAAACCGTAAAAAGCTAGTCCGAAAAAGTTCGGTACGTTAATGAAATTCATAATACCTACAGCCGCTGAACTTTGTGATTTCATTGCACCAAATTTCAATAAAATTTGCCCTACAACTCCCATACCAACTGATAAAATAATCATTAAAAATTGTTGCATCTCTATACTCCTTAACTGTTTATATTCAAAAAATGTTTTATTCCAAATAAAAAACGTTTAAGACACTCCTCTTAAACGTTTTAACAAACCCGAATAGAGTAATTAAAAGTTCAATAGTATAATAATAACTGTTATCGCATATAACAACACTGTTATTAAAATATGCTGATCCTCTAATAAAACTTTATCTGGTTCTCCACCTTTATCTTCCATGTGAACTAAATATAAATAACGAAAAATCCCGTAAATTACAAATGGGATTGTCCACATTAAATAGATACTTTTCCCTGCATTAAAAGTAAAAATAGCATAAGTTACAATAGTTGCCGATGTAACAATTGTACTTAATTGATCTAACAAAGCAGAGGAATAACTTTCTAATACTTTTCTATGAGAACCTTTATTATTCTGTAACAATACTAATTCATGTCGTCTTTTATTAATAGCCAAGAATAGTGACAGTAATAATGTACATAATAAAAACCACGGTGTAAATGGCACTTGAATAACTAATCCACCAGCCAACGCTCGTAAAACAAATCTAGATGCAATAATTAAAATATCAATGATTACGACGTGCTTCAAACGAATTGAATACGCTACATTTAAAATAAAATAGACTGCTAATACTAAGCACAATAATGGATTTAATACATATGAAACTACTAAAGACGCTACTAAAATAACACAACCTGCCATAATAGCAAAGTACGGATTTAATGCCCCCGATGCCATCGGTCGATATCGCTTAACAGGGTGTTGTCGATCTGCCTCAATATCCATAAAATCATTTAAAATATAGACACAGCCAGATATTGCACAAAATAGCGCAAAACAAATTGCAGCTTGTGCCACCATAGTTAAAGATACTTGTTTTATCGAAAAGACTAACGCTGCAAATACAAGCAAGTTTTTAGTCCATTGTTTCGGGCGTAACTGTTTAAAAAACAATACAACTATATTTTGTTGAGATAAAGTTCCTTCCCTCATAATAATAAGAGTGCTTCTATTTTTTTCACTCTCTTCATTCCCTCCCTATTAAATTGTTATTTCTTTCTAATACAGGAAAGATTATATCACATAAGTTTAATGTTGAAAATCAGCTATTAAATACCAATAAAGAGGTCTCTCATTCATATTGATATTTCTAATAAAAAAAGCTAAAACAACATTAAACGCTCATTACTCAAATCAACATTTTCTAAAAGTAACCATCTTCATGATGATGCATTCTCGTTAAAAATAATCGTATCGTCTCCATCGCTAATATTCTTCCATTGACACAATTACAGAAGTTAATCTTGAGCTTGGGACACGACTCAAAGTTACAATTGGCTTACCAGAAAAAATTGATGCACTTGGTTCTGTAAAGAAACAGACCGTACTTCCTTTTTCAAATGGAATCTTATACACGATTTCTTTATAAACACATTTTTCAACAGCGTAGTAGCAAACGAAATTATATCGAATTACCAATAAATAGGTCTACTCTATCAATAAAAAAGGCTGCCCCCAAAATTTGAGCCAGCCTTTTATTCAAAAAAATTATTCTTCTCCGAAACGCTCCACAAGTGTTGCAAGTGTACGTACCATTACACCAGTTGCTCCAGCTGGACCTAAGTCGTGCGCGCCTTTTGTTTCTGATGTTCCAGCGATATCTAAGTGTACCCACGGTGTATCTTCAGCGAATTCGCCTAGGAATGTACCTGCCATAACCGCATGTCCTTCACGGCCTGGTGAGTTATTTAAATCAGCAAACTTACTGTTTCTCACACGTTCTTTATCGCGATCAAAAATCGGTAGTTGCCAAATTGGTTCATCTGTTTCCATAGAAGCCTCTAGCACTTGCTCAAATAACTCTTCATTATTTGTCATTGCGCCTGTCGTATTGTTTCCAAGTGCAACAATTACACCGCCTGTTAATGTTGCAACATCAACAAGGTAGTTCGCACCAAGTTTTTTCGCATACGTAATACCATCAGCTAAAGCTAGACGACCTTCTGCATCCGTATTTAACACTTCAATTGTTTTTCCACTCATAGATGTGATTACATCGTCTGGCTTAAATGCCGTACCACTTACAACGTTATCAGTTGAAGGAATAACAGCGATCACATTTTGTTCTGGGCGCAGTTCTCCGATAATTTCCATCGCACCTAATACAGCAGCTGCACCGCCCATATCACCTTTCATACCAACCATGCCTTCACGTGGTTTTAAAGAATAACCACCTGTATCGTATGTAATACCTTTTCCAACGAATCCAATGACATCTGTCCACTCTTCTTTTCCTTTATAAATAAGAGCAATCATTTTTGGTGGCTCTACACTACCTTGGTTTACTGCAAGTAACGCACCCATACCAAGATCTTCCATCTCTTCTTTCTCAAGAACTTTATAGTCCATATCATACTTCTCCGCTAACTCAACAGCATACTCAGCAAGCTTCGTCGCTGTTAATACGTTTGGTGGCATATTTACAAGTGTACGAGCTGAATTTGTTGCACGTCCATGTACGTAGCCAACTGTTAATGCGGCTTCAATTTCTTGTGCATCTTCCGCTGTAATAGCCGTGAACTTCTCTAACTCTACACGATCCTTTTTATCTGATTTATACGTTTGTAACTCATATGTACCAAGACCTTGTACCTCTGCTGCAATATGAGCGACATCAATCGCGTCTAATTTCTCTGTTACGAAAGAATCAAGTAAGATTGCTGCATCTTGTACTTTTGCTGCTTGTAATGTTTTAAACGCTTTTCCAAGAGCCGCACGTAACGTTTCTGTCGTATAAGACTCTTTCTTGCCTAAACCAACAAAGTAATAACGTTTCACATTTGTTTTTCCTAAGCTATGTACTTTCGAAATGGCCTTTTTCTTCGTAGATAATTCTTTCTCTTCTAGTAAAACTTGTAATTGTCCTTCAAACGCTTTGTCCAGTTCTTGTACAAAACTACTCATTTTCTCTTCTTCAAATAAAGCGACAATTACTGCTTCATGACTTGCTAATTCTTTTTGTACTTGAAACATGTTCAGACCCCCTAAATTTCTCTACCACCATTATAACTTTATTTTCGATAAAATGCGACAATTCTAACTACAGTTATATGACGTGTAAAATCTCCTCTATTATGAAATAAACCAAGAAAAAAAGTCTAGCGTAATTACGACTAGACTATCTTTGTTTTAAATATTGACCACGAAACACTTGCATCGTTTCGTCTTGATTTAACATCGTTAACTCTTCTTCTGTAAACTTACCATTTCCTACTTTTACTACATACACATTTACTTTTTTCTTACCCCATTGGCTATAAACATCTTTCACCGTATCATAATATAAATCAAGACGGTTTCCTTTTATTGCTCCGCCTTTATCAGCTACTACACCATACCCATAACCTGGCACGAAGAGAATCGTTCCAATCGGGAATACGCGTAAGTCCGCAGCAATTGTGGAATATAAATCCCTTTTCACTTTAACACCTGAATATGTAATACCATACTCTGGATGCCCTGGCCTCTTACCTGTTGACTCAATCCCCGATGTATAACCTGTTGCAGTCATTTCAATTGAACGATATTTAGACCAGTCGTTTGCCTGCTCTAAAGCATTTATCACTTCTTTACTCGGAGCAACATCTCTCTTAACTTCTGCTGCATGTACTTCTTTTGCACTCATTCCTTCATATGTCTTTACAATCTCTAATAAAGAAACTCCTGTGAAAGCCTTCCATGTTACGCATAATGCAAATGCAAGTAAACAAGTCATCATAATGCGAATACAATATCGTTTTAACATTTTTATATTCCACACTCCTTCATCGTTAATCATTCCCTATACGATGAAGGAATATGCAAAAAAATAATCTCCAACTTAGTTGGAGATTAAAACATTTGATATCCGCTTTTCCGAAGTTTCTTGATCACAACTCCTGCTAAAGCAGCCCCTACTAATCCAGTAGATAGAATAAACATGTCTGCTTGTCCTAAGTGCGATACACTTGTCCCAAATGAAGAAAATGTTTCTTTCGGCTTTGAAAAATAATCCCACATACTCGCTTTATTAATAATAAGCATACAAACAATCGGATACACAATAACCATTACCCATGTAGCCCGTAAAATCATGTTGAGTAAAAATCCAATTCCAAAGAACAAAATAAAGAATAACATCATTGAAATAAGTAGTACCGGTATACTCACTCTTTTTCCCTCTCCTTCGCACGTGCCGTAAATACGTGATAGGCTGTATAACCAAATGGTTCTCCTGGATTTAATGTTTTGTCCACTTCAAGATGTAGTTCTGATCTTCCTTCTAACAAATATTTAATAAGTACAGACGTATTCGGATCGTCCGCAATCTTATCTGGATGTAAGAACGCCACTTCAGACAATTCTTTCTCCTGTACAATAATATTTTCTCCTTCAGGCTCCAAAAGGAAAATAATCATATTATCACTAATTTCATCACGAATAACACCCGATCGAACACCAATGATCCCCTTCACATGAGCGACAATGCCTGTCTCTTCTAACACTTCGCGTTTCACAGCTTCATCAACTGTCTCACCTTCATTTACAAAACCAGCCGGTAAAGACCATTTCCCTTTTAATCCACTGTATTTCTTCTTAACGAATAGCCACCTGCCATCTTTTGTAGCTACTAGGCCACTAACAGCTAACCATACTTTCCCGCGCTTCCCCATGATGCATCCTCCTCCATCCGAACGGACAGAATATTCTTTCTTTTCTATATATTATACTATACTTTTTAATTCGCTGTGAAATTTCCTTTTTTCAAAAAGTGAAAAAAACCATTTTGTCGATATACTGTTAACAAAAAAATATCAAGATGCAGGAATGTAATTATGAAGAAAATAAAACATTGGATTCATTCATTTCATGATACGGTAATGTTCAAAAAAAACATTTCTCCATCTTCGTATCGCTATATCGAAAACATATATTATATAAAAAAAGCAGAAACAGCGCTTAGCCGTTTCTGCTTTTTCTACTATATATTAAAAGAACTTTAATTTACCTTTTTTAAGAACTAATAAAGGTCCACCTAATAAGAATAGGTAGCGGTTATCGATTACTTTCTTCATGAAAGAAGCTTTCCAACCTGTTAACTTTTTACCCATAACAACGCCCATTGCATCGTCATGACCTAAAGAACATACAGATCCTTTATTATCGAATGCGAATTTTTTCATTTCGCCCTTGCCACGAACTAATACAGTTAAGTTGTGTGCAATGTTGTAACCTTGTTGAATTGCAATTTGTGCTGTTGGTGGATAAGGACGGTTAATTTCTTCGTTAATGATTAACGCCGCATCACCAACCATGAATACCTCTTCGTATCCTGGAGCGTGCATGTACTCATCAACTTTTACACGTCCGCGCATTGCTTCAAAACCAGACTCTTCCACAATACCATTACCACGAACACCTGCAGCCCAAACTACTGTTTCAGACTTAATTAATTCAGTATCATCGCCATTTGCAACGATAATACCTTCTTCAGTTGCTTCTTTAATTGCTGTACCGATGCGGAATTCTACACCTTTTTTCTCAAGTTGTTTTACAGCATATTCTACTAATGCTGGATCGAAACCTGGAAGTGCTGTTGGAGCAGCTTCTACACAGATGATACGTGCTTTTTCACGTGGTACATTGTACTGTTTGCAAAGTTCAGGAACACGGTTTACAAGCTCACCTACGTACTCGATACCAGTGAATCCAGCACCACCAACAACGATTGTTACTAACTCATCGCGCTTCTCATCTGCATATTTAGCGAAACTAGCTTCCATATGCTCACGAATTTCACGAGTTGCATTAATGTTAGCGATTGAGAATGCATGCTCTTTTAATCCTGTAATTCCGAATGTTTCTGATTCGAAACCAAGACCGATTACTAAGTAGTCATACTCTAACTCGCCGTCTTTTAAGATAATGCGTTTTTCAGCAGCTTTAATTTCTACTACTGTGTCTTGTACAAAGTTCACTTTATTTGTATCAATAACGTCTTGAATATCTAGACAGATTTTTTCATCTTGTAATGTACCAGCTGCGCTCTCGTGTAACCAAGTCGCTTGATAGTGATAGCTGTTGTTGTTTACTAACGTAATTTCAGCTTCATTTACAGATAATGCTTTTTGCAGACGAACAGTCGTAATCATCCCACCATAACCTGCACCTAAAACTACGATTTTTGGAGTCTTCACCAAATCACAACCCTTTTCTTTATATAATAGTAATGAGAAATAATACCAAGTACTAAAAACTCTATTTGTCAAGAATGTGGAATTTATCACATTCTATATCATAACAAAACGCAGTCAAAAAATCGTACGAATTTTGTCATAGAAATTTAACATAATACTTCCCTATATTAGTCGGTTTTATTCCAGAATTCAAGCGTCTGGAGAATTATCAATATTTTAAAATAACATAGCGTTTTCAAGGGTTTTTCAGCCTTTTTTTCATGTATTTTCCTTTCTGTATATTTTATACAATAAAAAAGAACCTACGCGAAAACTTACACACAATTCAGTCGTTTTCAGGAGTATTATGAACTCAAATATGCTATCATTTATTTGAAAGTGTCATCATTTGCAGGATTTTCGTGTACATATGAACAATATATGAAATCAATATCAAAATTCCATCTATAGGGGGAATGAAAGTGGCAGAAAATCAAAAAGTTTACGACATAACAATTATTGGTGGTGGTCCAACAGGACTATTCACAGCATTTTATGGCGGGATGAGACAAGCAAGTGTAAAAATCATTGAAAGCTTACCTCAACTTGGAGGACAATTATCCGCACTCTACCCTGAAAAATACATTTATGATGTAGCTGGATTTCCAAAAGTGCGCGCACAAGAATTAGTTGATAACTTAAAAGAGCAAATGAAGAAATTTGATCCAACCATTTGCTTAGAAGAAGCTGTTGATACGCTTGAAAAACAAGCTGATGGTGTATTTAAACTGGTTACGAATAAACAAACTCACTATTCTAAATCAGTCATTATTACTGCCGGCAATGGTGCTTTCCAACCACGCCGCTTAGAATTAGAAGGTACAGCAAAATACGAAAAGAAAAACTTACATTATTTCGTTGATGATATGAATAAATTTGCTGGCAAGCGCGTCGTAGTATTTGGCGGTGGCGACTCAGCAGTAGACTGGACGATGATGTTAGAACCGATTGCTGACAAAGTTACAATCGTTCATCGCCGTGATAAATTCCGCGCACATGAACATAGCGTCGAAAACTTAATGAATTCTCGTGCAGAAGTAAGTACACCGTATGTTCCAGTTGAACTCATTGGTGATGACAAAATTGAACAAGTTGTTCTTCAGCACGTAAAAACTGAAGAAAAGGTTATCATCGATGTTGACGACGTAATTGTAAACTACGGCTTCGTTTCCTCTCTTGGTCCAATTAAAAACTGGGGCTTAGATATACAAAAAAATAGCATCCTTGTAAATTCAAAAATGGAAACAAATATTCCTGGCATTTACGCTGCTGGTGACATTTGTACATATGAAGGAAAAGTAAAACTTATCGCTTGTGGATTTGGCGAAGCACCGACAGCAGTAAACAATGCAAAAGCTTACTTCGATCCAAATGCAAAACTTCAACCGATGCATAGCTCAAGTATGTTTTAATATGAAAAAAATAAAAGCTCCTTCCATAAGTGGAAGGAGCTTTTATATACCACGAAAGCACAATGAGTTCGATAAACTATCGAACTCATTGTGCTTTTCGTCTACAAAAATTATTGTTTTCTTCTTCTACCTAATACGAATAATACTCCGCCAACTAAGAATGAAATTCCCGCACCAACTGACATCATCCATGGATGTGCTGCCCCTGTTTTCGGTAATTCTTTTTCTACTTTTACTTGCGGGTCTTTATTTAACTTTTCCAGTCTTACTTCCGGTTTCTTCAGATCTTTCGGGTCTTCCGGTTTCACTTCTGGCTCCTTCGGCTCTTTCGGATCTTCCGGTTTCACTTCTGGCTCCTTCGGTTCTTTCGGATCCTCCGGTTTCACTTCTGGTTCCTTCGGGTCTTTCAGATCCTCCGGTTTCACTTCTGGCTCCTTCGGCTCTTTCGGGTCTTCCGGTTTCACTTCTGGTTCCTTCGG